>SUUD01000173.1 GCA_015062715.1 Olsenella sp.
GGCAGGACGTTCACGAACGTGGCGCCGGCCACCCCGAGCGCAGACTCGACCTGGTCGGCCGCACCGCGCACCACGAGCGTCCGCAACCGGCCCTGGACCTCCTCGTGCAGGACGTCCAGCGCGAGGGAGGGCACGTCCGCCCCGTCCGGGAAGGCGACCTGCGCCTTGACGAAGCCGCCCTGCAGGTCCTCGAGGCTACGCTCCAGGCGCATGCGCCCGGCCTCCATGATGCCCACGTGGTCGCACACGTCCGTGAGCTCGCGCAGGTTGTGTGAGCTCACGAGCACGGTCATCCCGGTGCGGGCCACGTCGTCCATCACCTGCGCGAGCATGACGCGGCGGGCCGAGGGGTCGAGGCCGTCGAGCGGCTCGTCGAGCAGCAGCACCTCCGGGCGCTGGGCAAAGGCCAAGCACGACGCCAGCTGGCGGCGCATGCCCTTGGAGAGCGACCGCACGAGCCGGTCCTCGTCAAGCGCGAAGAGGGACGCCAGCTCGTCGAAGCGCGCCACGTCAAAGCGCGGCTCGAGCGAGGCGTGCAGGCGCCTGAGGTCGCTCACCCGCGCCTGGCGGAAGGAGTACGGTTCGCTTGCGACATAGGCGATCCTGCCCTTGACGGCGGGGTTCTCGAAGACGGGAGCACCGTCCACCAGGACCTCGCCCGCGTCCTGGCGCATGACGCCCGCCACGTGCTGCAGGAGCGTCGTCTTGCCCGCGCCGTTGGGCCCCACCAGCCCGTAGACGCTGCCGGCCGGCACGTCCATGTCAAGGCCGTCGAGCGCCCGGACGCTGCCGAACGCCTTGGTAAGTCCTCGCGTGCGTATCACTGCTCATCACCCCTCGTCAGGTGGTCGACGATGCGTTCACGGCCGATGCCCGCCGCCTCCAGCTCGGCCACCAGGGAGTCCAGGCGCCCGAGCAGCTCGGCCTGGTGGAGCCGGGAGGTCTCGTCAGACGGGGCGACGAAGCTGCCCTTGCCCGCCGACGAGTACACGTAGCCCGCCGCCTCCAGCTCGCGGTAGGCGCGCTGGATGGTGTTGGGGTTGATGGCGAGCTGCATGGCCAGGCTGCGCACCGAGGGCAGCCTGTCGTCGGGGGCGAGGGCCCCCGCCACGATGAGCGTGCGGAACCCGTCGACCACCTGCTCGTACAGCGGGCGCGGGTCGCGGTTGTCGATGCTTATCATGCGGCCCCTCCCGTGCCTAACTGTACTAGTTCACTTAGTACAGTTTATCGAGCGGACGGGGGCTGTCAAGCGCGGGTACCGACAGCACACGGTCGGCACACCGCCACGCGATGCGCCTGCGCCACGTCAGGCGGGCCAGGCAATCCTGTTGGCCATGAGGGGCGCGAAGCGCGCGGGCAGCTCCGTGCGCAAGGCCAGCTCCTCCCCCGTCACGGGATGTGCGAGCCGCTCCTCGTAGGCGTGCAACATGAGGCCGTCGCGCGACCGCGCCCCGCCATAGAGCGCGTCGCCCACCAGGGGAAAGCCCATCGCGGAAAGGTGCACCCTGATCTGGTGGCGCCTGCCCGTGAGCAGCTCGACCGCCAGCACCGACAGGCCACCCGCCTCGCCCAGCTTGGTCACCAGGGTCTGCGACGGCTTGCCGCCCGGGCTCACGCGCATGCGGCGCGCGTCGTGGCGGTCGCGACCGAGGGGCCGGTCGATGCGCACGGTGCCCCCGGGAAAGCGCCCCCGGACCGCCGCGAGGTAGCGCTTGCGCATGGCATGGCCCGCCACCTGGGCGTCAAGCGACGCCTGCGCGGCCTTGTCGAGCGAGAAGAGGACGAGGCCGGTGGTCTCGACGTCGAGCCTCTGCACGGCCTGGACGCCCGTCGCGGGGCGCCCCTCCCCCGCCAGGTGGTCGCGCACGGCGTCCGTCAGCGTGGGCGTGCCCGTCCCGTCACCATGGACGAGCAGCCCGGCGGGCTTGTCGGCGGCGAGCAGCCATGCGTCCTCGAACACGACGACCAGCGCCACGGCGACCTACTCCCCGGACCTCTGGGCGGCGTCCGTCTCGTCGACCTCGTGGTCGACGCGGTTGCCGTCGGAGTCGTACTCGAGCTCGCCGATGAGGCTGCGGAACTCGTTGTCGGTCGCCACCTTGTGGGGCGAGCGGCGGGCATAGGCGCGCACCGCGGCCTTCGACTTGTTGATGGGCTGGAGGGTGCCGGCACCGGCCACGCACCCGCCCGGGCAGGCCATGCCCTCGAGCAGGTAGCCGTCGTAGGCGCCCTTGACCGCCTTCTTCATCATCTCGCGGCAGGCCTCGAGGCCCTCGGCGTTCTCGACCTTGACCTCGAGCTCGGGATGGCGCACGTGGATGGCGTTGACCACCGCCTTGGCGACGCCGCCCGCCACGGCAAAGCCGCGGCCGTCGGCGCTGGCCACGTCGAAGTCGCTCTTGTTGTCGTCCTCGAGGCTCAGGTAGTCGATGTCGCGTGCCGCCATCATGCCCGCCATCTCCTCGAAGGTGAGCACGAAGTCGACCTCGCTCTTGACCGACGCGCGCATGGCCTCGAGCTTCTTCGCGGCGCACGGCCCCACGAAGACGATCTTTGCCTGGGGGTGCTGGGTGCGGATGAGCCGCGCGGTGAGCACCATGGGCGTGAGGGCCATCGAGATGCAGCCCGCATGCTCGGGAAACTCCTTCTTCGCCATGACCGACCAGGCCGGGCAGCACGAGGTCCCCATGAAGGGCAGCTTGTCGGGCACCTCCTCGAGGAAGTCCTCGGCCTCCTGGATGGCGCAGAGGTCGGCCCCCAGGGCCACCTCCTCCACGCCCGAGAAGCCCAGGAGCTTGAAGGCCTCGCGGAGCTTGCCGACGTTGCCCTTGCCGCCAAACTGCCCCACGAAGGCCGGGGCCACGGCCGCGATGACCTCCTCGCCGGCGTTGATGGCCTGGATGACCTGGAAGATCTGGCTCTTGTCGGCGATGGCGCCGAAGGGGCAGTTGACCAGGCACTGCCCGCAGCTCACGCAGCGCTCGTAGTCGATGTCGGCGCGGCCGTGCTCGTCGGAGCCAATGGCATGCATGCCGCAGGCCTCGGCGCAGGGCCTCGTGTAGTGGTGGATGGCCTGGTAGGGGCAGACCTGCGCGCAGCGCCCGCACTTGATGCAGAGGTCCTGGTCGATGTAGGCCTTCTTGCCCTTGAAGGAGATGGCGTGCTTGGGGCAGATCTCGCGGCAGGGGTGGGCGAGGCAGCCCTGGCACACGCCGCGCTCCACGCGATACACGTTGTCCTCGCAGGCGTTGCAGGCGAACTTGATGATGTTGATGAGGGGCGGCTGGTAGTAGGTCTCGGGCCTCGAGGCGGCGGCAAGCCCCTCCGAGAGGGTCGTGGGCTGGTCGACCTCCTGCAGGGGCAGGCCCATGGTCAGGCGGATGCGCTCGCCGATGACCGCGCGCTCGAGGAAGATCGACTCGCGGTAGGTGGCCAGATCGCCCGGGAGGACGTCGTAGGGCAGGTGGTCGATCTTGCGCTCGATGTCACCGCCCTCGTAGGCAATGCGCGCGACCTCCTCGAACACCCGGTAGCGGATGTCGGTGAGGTTGGTGTAGACGCCTCGCATGGTACCGGCCATGGGGCCCTCCTCCCTTGTCTTGAGTCGTGGGGCTTAAGTATGATGCAAAAGGCACCGTGGCACACGGCTCGACGGAACGCATCGGATGGGAGCATCATGTCCAGAACCCACATCTTCGACCTGCACTGCGACACGCTCGACCTGCTCGCCTGGCCCATCCTGCCGGCAGAGCTGCGCGCACACGAGAAGATGTTCGCCCCCGAGGACCTCAACGGCCCCACGGCGCCCGGCCCCATCGCCGACATCGCGACCGACGGCGTCCACCTCACGCTTGACGGCGCCGCCGGGATGGACTGGGTCCAGTGCCTGGCGGTCTTCGTCTTCGACACCCTCACGCCCCAAGAGCAGCGCCGGTTCTTCGAGATCGTGTCGGGGACGCTCCCCCACCACCTCGCAACCCACCCGGACCGCCTGGCGATTGCCCGCACGTTGGACGAGGCCGAGGCCGCGCTCGCGGCGGGCAAGTTCTGCGGCCTGCTCACCATCGAGGGGGCGGGCCTGCTCGCCGCCGGCGACGACACGGTCGAGATGATCGACCGGGCCGGCGTGCGCATGGTGACCCTCACCTGGAACGCCGAGAACCCCCTGGGCTCGGGCCACGACACCCACCACGGGCTCACGGACCTGGGCCATCAGCGCGTGCGCGAGCTCGAGGAACACGGGATCGCCGTCGACGTCTCTCACCTCAACGACGAGGGCTTCGCCGACCTGCTCGAGGTCGCGCGCAGGCCCTTTGCCGCGAGCCACTCCAACTCGCGCGCCGTCCACGACGTGCCGCGCAACCTCACCGACGACCAGTTCCGCGCCATCCGGGACATGGGTGGCATTGCGGGCATCAACTACTACACGGGCTTCGTGGCACCGGGGGACGACTACGCCCCCGAGCAGCTCCTTGCCCACATCGACCACTGGCTCGACCTGGGCGGTGAGGACGTGGTGGCCCTGGGCAGCGACTTTGACGGCTGCACGACCCCCAGCTGGATTGCCTCGTGCGCCGACACGCAGCACCTGGCCGACCTGCTCGTCGAGCGCTACGGCGCCGAGCAGGCAGAGAAGATCTGCTACGGCAACGCCGCGGCCTTCTTCCGCCGCATCGAGGCGGGACACTAGCCCGGAGGATTCGTCCCACTTTGGGACACTAGCCCGGAGGATTCGTCCCAGAGTGGGACACTCGGCCCGGAGGA
>SUUD01000016.1 GCA_015062715.1 Olsenella sp.
CAAGTCCATGCAGAAGCTCGGCATCACGAGCGTCGAGATCTCGGCCAACCGCGGCCACCTCTGGACCGCGGGCGATGGCGTCGAGCGCGCCACCGAGATGCGCGCCCAGCTCGAGGCGGCGGGCGTGACCAACGTCGCCTGCGTCTGCGCCGAGCAGAACGGCTTCCCCTACAACATCGCCGCGCGCGACGAGCGGCGCCGCGCGGCCTCGGTCGCCTACATGGCGGACACCATCCGCTGCGCCGCCGCCCTGGGCAGCCCGCTCGTGCTGCTGTGCCCCGGCACCGCCTACCTCAACGAGAACCCGGCCGAAGGACGCGCCCGCAGCCTCGACTCGGTGCAGCAGCTCGTCGAGGTGGCCAAGGAGTGCAACGTCCGCCTTGCCCTCGAGACGCAGGCGCTCGAGGAGTCCACGCACATGAACAACGTCTGGCAGCAGCGCGGCTTCATCGACGAGGTCAACAGCCCCTGGCTCGGCGGCATGATCGACACCGTCCAGCTTGCCATGTTCGACAGGTCCATCGAGGAGGACATCGACCTCCTGGGTGACAAGCTCTGGCACGTCCACCTGGCGACACCACCCTGTTCGACTACGAGCTGGCCGACCCCGCCATCGCCGCGATGTGGACGCCGGGCCACTCCAGCTACGGACACGTCAACATCGGCGGCGGCGAGCTTCCCTTGGCCGAGGAGCTGGCGGCCCTTGGGGATGCCGGCTACGAGGGCGCCGTCTCGATCGAGATCTGCGGCTGGGACTTCTTCCTCGAGCCCGAGCGCTACGCGAAGCAGGCCCTCGAGGTCATCGGAGGCTGCTTCGAGTAGCCTTGACCGGGTCCCGGATCACAGGCGCATCCCCGATGGTCGACCATCGGGGATGCGCTTCTTTCAGACGAGTTGGCTCGATTTGTGAGATTCCGGTCACCTCAGGGAGGGCTGAGCCCGCATCTAGGCTCCTGGGAGGTCCTGCAAGCTGCTTTTGGCCGCCCATGGGCCCTCCCGACATCTCTTTGGACGCCTGAATCCTTTGGGTTTAGACGCCTTGGGGCCCTTTGGGCCGGCGGCTATGACCGGAATCTCGCAAATCGAGCCAACTCGTCTCCCATGTGAAGCCAATACCCGCAATGAGCCCGACGCTGGCGGCGGGCACATGCTATGGTCGCTGTGTCGAGCAGCGGCCGCGGAGGTGGAATCATGTGCGAGATCCTTGCCGTCAACGCGGCGCAACCAATCGATGCTGCTCCCCACCTGCGGGAGTTCTTCCCCGACAGCGTCTGGCACCCCAACGGGTGGGGCCTTGCCTGGCGCGAGGGCAGCGTGGTCCGGCTCTTCAAGGAGCCTGTCAGGGCAATCGACTCGGAGCTCCTGCCGCGGCTGCTTGACGGCGAGATCGAGGCGTCGCTGCTCGTCGCCCACATTCGCAACGCCACCCGTGGCGCCATGACCTTCGAGAACTGCCATCCCTTCGTCCTTGCGGACGTCACGGGGCACACGTGGGTGATCGCCCACAACGGGACGGTCCTCTCCGACGCCCTCGTCGAGCCCTATCGCGGCGACCAGCAGGGAGACACCGACAGCGAGCGCGTGGCCCTCTTCCTCGTCGACCGCATCAACCGGACCACGGCGCGCAAGGGCGGCTCGCTCGACGCCATCGAGCGCTTCTCGGTTATCGATGCGGCCATGGTCGACCTCGCCCCGGGCAACAAGCTGAACCTGGTCGTCGACGACGGCGAGCTCACCTACGCCCACACCAACACCGACCAGCCCACGCTGTACGAGCTGCGCTCTCCCGGCCTGACGCTGCTCTGCACGCGCCCGCTCGGCAACGGCGCCTGGGCGCCCGTTCCCGGCTGCCAGCTCGTCGCCTACCGCGACGGCGAGCTTGCCCTTGCTGGTACCTCGCACGGGCAGTCCTTCGACAACGACCTCTACGCTTCAATCATCGCCCGGGAGCGCGCCGCCCAATCCCGTTCCTAGAAGAACGCCAGCAGGCAGTTGTAGAGGTCGAGGGCCCAGCAGTTGTAGGCGTGCTCGCCGCCGGGGAAGCTCACCCAAGCGTAGTTCTCGCCGTCGACGAAGCGCTCGGGCATACGCTCGAGCACCTGTGCCACGAACTGCTCGTGGTTCTCGAGCGAGAAGTCCTTGGAACCGTTGCCGTTGTACCAGAAGCGCACCGGGTAGTCGGCGAACTCGCCCTCGAGGGCCTCGACGAAGGAGTCGACGTCCGCCCAGGCACCCGAGAAGCTGCCAAAGTAGGAGAAGAGGTCACAGCAGTGCATGAGCCCGCTGTTCATGACCGTCATCGAGCCGCGCGACAGGCCCGCGAAGCCCCGATGGTCGCGGTCGGCCGTCACTGGGTACGTCGCCTCGACGAGCGGGACGATGTCCTCGCGCAGCTCGCGCCAGAAGTGCAGTGGCCACGCGTCGGCATAGGGGTCGCCGCCCGCCATGGAGCCCATGAACGTGTTGTCGATCTCGTAGCCCTCGGGGACGGAGTAGTACGTGGGCGAAACCACGATCACATCGCCAAAGAGCCCCTGGTCATGCATGGTGTCAAGCAGATTCTGGGTGGTGTCGCCGTGATAGTCGCCCGTCGCGGTGACCGGCTCGCCCAGCCAGTAGTCCTGCATTCCGCCCGTCCCATGCAGCAGGTAGAGGGCATCGTAGGTGCGCGTGGGGTCGAAATCGCCCGGCAGCCAGACGTTGAGCTGCTTGTCGACCATGACGCCATCGACGCCGTCCGTCGCCTCGATGGCGTAGGCGTGGGTCGTGTACGACAGCGTCTCGACCGTGCCCGGTGCCTCCGACGGCGTGGCCACGAGCTCGTCGAAGGCCCCCAGCGTGGTGATGAAGTCGAAGGGGTAGCTCGACTCGCGCGTGCGCACGGGGGCCCCATCCGCATCGTCCTGCTGGGTGGTGTCGGGCTGCCCGGACGTTCCGGCGCACCCCGCAAGCGCGAGCGCGCCTGCCATCGTCACAAAGGACCTCCTGGTCAGAACCATGGTTACCCCTCCCCTATCCAAGCAGCTCGAGGACCATCCGGTCAAACTCTGCCATGATCCGCTCGTCTTCCCTGAAGAGCAGCGCATTCACATCGAGCACGGGAACGCCCAGGTCATCGGGGACCTGCACGGCCGCCGCCACGAAGGCGACGTCATCGAGGTGCTCGTAGATGTCCCGGGCCGGACAGGCCTCCATGGGCACCTCCGGCAGCCCGAGCGAGCGTCGGTGCTCGCCCAGCACCGCCATCACGATCGACGAGCAGACGGTCCCCGTCCCACAAGTAAAGAGAACATGCATGGCGTCTCCCCGCACCTCGTCGGTGTCATGTCAGCAGTTGCCAGTGTACACGCGCGCCAGGTTCCGTCGCGCCACGTCTGCCAGCGAATAGACGCGCGGTATGGGCGTGGGTCCCCGGTCGAGCATGTGCCATGCCGGGTGGAAGCGCGTGACGTGCAGCACGATTCCCGGGTCGACGGAGGCAAGCCAGGCAGAGAGCGCGTCCATCTCCTCGTCCGTGTCGTTCACGCCGGGGACGACGAGCGTGGTCACCTCGAGATGGCAGGTCCCCGTGGCCGCCAGGGCCTCGATGGTCCCCCTCGCCATCCCCAGGTCGCCGCCGAGCATACGGTAGGTCTCCTCGAAGAACGACTTGAGGTCGATGTTGGCGGCGTCAATGACAGGGGCGATGGCGTCGATGACCTCGGGCGAGACGCACCCGGCCGACACGAGCACGTTCGAGAGACCCGCGTCGTGCACCAGCTCGCCGCAGTCGCGCACGAACTCCCAGCACACCAGCGGCTCGTTGTAGGTGTAGGCCACGCCCACCATGCGCCGGTCCTCCTCGTGGAGGCGCACCGCGAGCGACGCGACGTCGGCCGGGGCAAGCTCGCGCCAGCCTACGCCGTCCTGGCCCACCTGCGAGATGCTCGCGTTCTGGCACCAGGGGCAGCGCAGGTTGCAGCCATAGCCGCCCAGGGAGAGGACCGTCGACCCGGACTGCCAGCAGGCCAGTGGCTTCTTCTCGACGGGGTCGACGGCAAGCGAGGTCACGCGCCCGTAGCCCGTGGGCACGATGGCGCCGCCCACGTTGCCCCTGGCGCGGCACGCCCCCACCTGGCCCGGGGCGAGCCGACACCCACGAAAGCACGTGGTGCAGCATGGCACGCTAGTGCCCGGTATGTTTGTGCCGCTCACAGGTGACGCACCACCTCGAAGCGCTCGAGGCGGTACCTGTCGCGGGCCAGGTCGATACCGCCCTTGCGCGCGGCAATGCGCACCTGCTCATCGACCGTGTCGACACCGTCGAGGTCGGGCAGGAGCAACCCCCGCCTGCCCCCGCAGCTCACGATGACGCCGTAGCGCGCGGGGTCAAGGTCATCCAACGAGTCCACGGGCTCCGGCCCGCCCAGCACGTCGACGTCATAGACCAGCTCGTCCAGCTCGTCGGCCATGACGGGCTCGAAGCGCGGGTCGCGCGTACCGGCAGAGATGGCGTTGGCGCAGATCTCCTCGGCCAGGCTCGCGCGTGTCGGCGCGATGGTCCCGATGCAGCCACGCAGCTGGCCGTCCACCTTGAGCGAGACGAAGCAGCCTGCTCGATAGCCTATCAGCTCGTCGGGCAGCCCGGCGGGAGGTCGGATGGTCCTCCCCTCGCGCACATAGGCCTCGAGCGAGGCGCGCGCCAGCCGCACGTAGGGGTCCTCGGCTTCCTTGCGGGTGGCAAGGTCGCCCGCACGCCACGCCTCCCACCGGGCGAGCAGGTCACGCGACTCGTCTGCGCCCTCCTCGCCTGCCGGCTCGAACGCCGCCACGCCATAGCCCACGCCGAAGGGTCCCTCGTAGCTGAGCAGCTCGGCAGAGACCGCCGTGCGGTCGAGGGCGCCCGCCATCATCTGGAAGCTACGCAGCCCGCACTCGGCGGCACGCTCCGCCAGCGACGTGTCCATGCAGAGCACGTCGAGCAGGTCGCCACGAGCGAAGTCGTCGGTGATGCGCTCGTCGAAGACGGGTCCCTCGGGCGCGAAGCCATAGGGGCCATCTGCCGTCAGCTTGTGGGAGAGGTCGCCCGAGGCCACATAGACCACCCGACGCCCCAGCTTTGCCGCGACCCGCTGCACGAGCCTGCCCATGCGGTAGTGCTCCCCCGCATTGAAGCCAGAGAGTCCAATGCGCACCAGCTCAAAGTCGGTGTAGTACTTTTGGATGAAGTGCACGGGGATCATCGTGGCATGGTCGAGCGCCGGCTCGCGCTCGTAGTCCGTACCACCCGAGACGCCCGCCTTTTCGCAGGCCTGCGCAAGCGCGTCCGCGAATTCCTCGTCGTAGTCCACGCGGTAGGCCGCTTCGCGCGCGCCATACTGGGCAAAGCTGCCGGACGCCCCGCGGCCGGGCGAGATGTGGAAGTAGTCGCGATAGAGCGTGGCGTGCGGGGACGAGACCACGATGGTGTCGGGCGCGAGCTTGGCGATGCGCCTGCCCACCTCGTCATATGAGTCGATGGTCGCCTGGATGCCCCGCTCGCGACCACGACCGACGGCAGGGATGATGAGCGGCGGATGCGGAACGGCGAACGCGGCGACGACGGGCATGGGAGCCTCCTTCTTTCGGGCCTGCCACACACCGCAATCGTAGCGCATATGGACAAGGTGGCGGCCCACCCGCAGCAACAGGTGGACCGCCAAAAAGGAGAGACGAGCTCCCCCAAGGGGGACGTGCCCTATGCGGCAGCAGCCGCCTTGCGACCCTTCATGAGCAGCCAGATGGCCAGGGCCTCGATGACGACGAGGGCCGCGCCACAACCGATGTTGATGCCCTGGAACGTGGTGGTCATCTTGTCGGGAGCCTGCGAGGGATCGCTGTCGACGAAGGTGTAGTACCCGGAGTTGCCGATGGTGTACAGGATGTTCTTGCAGGCCTGGCGCATGGCGAGGGTCGCCGTGGCGCTCTGGTCGGTGAACTGGTCGGTCGCGGCGGAGCCGAAGCCGAGGTTGAGGTCGTTGCCGTTACGGGCGCCCTTGTCGGAGATGATGTAGCCGTAGGAGCCGTCGTAGTCGGTCTCGGCCATGCCCACGAAGCCCCACTCACCGCGCAGGACGTTCTCGAGCAGGTAGGGGTTGGCCGTTGAGGGCTGGTGGCCGATGAAGTTGAAGGCGGTCATGACCGCAATCGGCGTGCCCTCGTAGCCCTTCACGGCCATCTCGAACGGCTTGAGGTAGATCTCGCGGATGGCCTGCTCGGAGGCATAGGTGAGCAGGAACGTGCAGCGGTTGGTCTCCTGGTCGTTCAGGGCGAAGTGCTTGATGTAGGGGTACATGCCGTTCTCGATGGCACCGTTGATCTCGTTGACGGCGCAGTAGCCGGCGAGGACGCCGTCCTCGGAGTAGTACTCGAAGTTGCGGCCGGCGAAGGCGTTGCGGTGCGTGTTCATGGCGGGGCCGTACCAACCGAAGTTGTAGGCCTCGACGTACTCGGCGGTCATGGAGTGACCGATCTCGTACAGGAGCTCCTTGTTCCAGGTCTGGGCCATGAGGACCTCGGCCGGGTACGCGGTGCCGTAGGCGCCGGTGATGAAGTTGTTGAGGCCTGCGGGGCCGTCGCAGTCGGAGGTCGCGATCTTGCCCACGGAGTCGATGGCGACGGTCTGCCAGCCACCGATGTTGATGAGCGTGGCCATCTCCTCGAAGGTCATCTGGCTGAGGAGCTGCTCCCAGCGCTCGTCGTTGTAGTCGGCGCCCACGAGGTCATAGAGCATGAGGCCGTTGTCGACGCCCTGCTCGGGCATCTCGTCGGACGCGTTGTCATACTTGGTGGGATCGTAGTAGGCGGAGGAGCCGGCCTCGATGACGGCACGGGTGACCTCGTCCATCACGTAGTACTCGTCCAGCGGGGCCGCGGTGGCCTCGTCGTAGTTGGCGAAGTGGTCAGCACGGGACAGCTGCACGAAGTTGCCGCGCGAGTAGGACTCGAACTGGTTGACGGCAGGCACCTGGTCGGAGCTGCGGCCGTCGGCGTAGGAGATGTCGGCGTCGATGGTGAAGGTCTCCTCGGCCAGGACGGTGTGGGAGTCCTCGCGCACGGAGATGGTGTACTCGCCGGCCTCGAGGATGTAGCCGCCACCGGGGATCTTGATCTCGCTGGAGTCATAGGAGGCCAGGTCCTCGACGGGAATCGAGAACGAGATGGTCTGGGTCTCGCCCGGCTCGAGGAGCTTGGTCTTCTCGAACTGGATGAGGTTGACGGAGGCCTTCTCGATGCCGCCGTTGGTGTAGGGCGGGGTGAAGTAGACCTCGACCGCGTGCTTGCCGGCGACGTCGCCGGTGTTGGTGACGTTGACGTCGAAGGTCACGTCGTCACCGGAGGCATCGAAGTTCTCGATGGTCTCCTCGAACGTGGTGTAGGACAGGCCATAGCCAAAGGGGTACACAACGTGCTCGTCGTAGTTGATGGCGCCCTCGTCGGCGGCGGTCTCGTAGTACTTGTAGCCCACGTAGATGCCCTCGACGTAGTTCACGAACGCCATGGAGCCCTGATAGGCGGGGTCGGAGGCGGCGATGGCCTGCTTGAGGTCATCGACGTTGGTGTAGGCGAAGTTGCCGAAGTTGTTGGACGTGGGGGGTGTTGAAGAGGTCGTACACGAAGGTGTCGGCCGTCTTGCCAGAGGGGTTCACGGAGCCGTTGATGATCTCGCCCAGGGCAGAGAAGCCGGTGACGCCGGGGCCGGGGGCGAAGATGGCGGCCTTGATCTGGGGGTAGTCAGCCAGCAGCCAAGCTCCATGGTGTTGTTGGCGTTGATAATCACGATGACGTTCTCGAAGTTGGAGGTGACGATGCCGAGCATCTCCTCCTCGCGCTTGGAGAGCTCGAGGAAGTGCTCGCCCTCGTCGAAGTCGTCGTCGGGACCGTTGTTCTCGTAGACGGCGTTGAAGTAGTTGTAGTTGGCGGGGGCAACGGAGCTGGCGTTGGCCTCGGCGCCGTTCTGGCCGTTGATGAGCGCGCTCATGTCCATGGGTAGGTCGGCGCCCTCGCCGCCGGAGCGGGAGATGACGACGACGGCGACGTCGGAGAACTCCTTGGCGCTGTTGATGAGCTCATCGGTGTAGTAGCTCGCCGGGGGCTCGGAGAGCGTCCACACCTGGTTGCTGATGCCCGACGCCACGCGCTCGGCGCGATACGTCGTATACATCTCGGTGAGCTCGGCGTTGAGCGTATAGCCGCCCATCTCGAGGCCCTGAAGGATGCCGACTGCGGTGGAGCTGTCGGAGCCACCCGAGCCGGAGCCACCAAAGATCGGGTTGGTCGAGGCCCAGCCAAAGACGTTGAGGTTGGTGACGTCCTCGCCCAGCGGCAGGCCCCCAAGGACCATCCCCTCGCCGCGAGCGGCCCCTCCCGCTGTCGGCCTTCGATGGCGAGACCTTCCTCGTCGACTCGTCGACGGGCTTCTGGATCGACCTGGTCCGGCAGAAGATGCCCCACGCCAAGCTGGTGGAACAGGATGACCGGACGGTGCTCGGGCAGATCGTGGAGTCCACGGGCATCCTGTCGTTCATGACGGCGGAGGCGCGACGGATGGCGCGGGTAGGAGGCGAGCGCGTCCTCATACCCCTTGCGGACGAGGACCTCAAGGTGACCTTCTACCTCAATGCCCTCGACTCGACCCCAGCGCGCGTCTCCCAGATCATGGAGTGCGTGCGGCAGCAGGTCTCGCTGTAGGAAATCGACCTACGCGAACAGCTCCGCTGCAGCCGCCATGCGGTCGATGATGCCCACGCCAAAGGGGCAGTTGGGCTCGCAGACGCCGCAGGCGACGCACTCGTCCGCATGCACGTCGAGCGCCTCGTAGTGGCCGCGCACGAGCGGGGGCACCCCCTCGCCCTTGGCAACCTGCACCTCCGCGAGGTCGTAGAACTTGTTGACGCTCGCGATGTCGATGCCCACCGTGCAGGGGTGGCAGTGACCGCAGTAGGTGCACAGGCCCGAGATGGGGTGCTCGGGCGCCGTGGCCAGGACGCTCGCGTAGTCGCGCTCCTCCTCGCTCGCCTCGAGGCAGGCTGCATCGATGTCGACCTCGCCGGCCTCCTTGAAGCCCACGATGCAGCTGGCCACGGCCGGTCGCGTGAGCGCGTAGTGCACGCACTGCGCCGGCGTGAGCGCCACACCAAAGGGCGAGCGGTCCGGGTCGAGCAGGCGGCTGCCCGCGAAGGTCTTCATGACAGTGAGGCCGATGTCGTTGCGCTCGGCCGCGCGGTAGAACTCCAGGCGCTCCGGGTCCATCCCGCGGAGCTCGTCGCCATAGTCACCAAAGAGCTCGTCCACGTCCGTCGAGGCGGGCTTCATGTCGTAGGCCGGGTTGACCGAGAACATGATCATGTCGACCTCGTTGGCCTCGATGGCCATGAGGCCCACACGCGGGTTGTGCGTGGAGAGGCCCACGTGGCGGATGACGCCCTGGTCGCGCAGGTCGTGAATCATGCGCAGGTAGGGGCTGTCGTCGAGGATCTCGCGCATCTCGTCCGGGTCGTCCTCGTAGTGGATCATGCCCAGGTCGACGTGGTCCACGTGGAAGCGCGCGAGCATGTCGTCGAGGCCGCGCAGGCACTTGTCGACGTCGCGCGTGCGCAGGTAGTGGCCGTCCTCCCAGGTGGAGCCAAGGTGCGCCTGGACGTGCCACTCTCCCCCGACGTCACGCATGGCGTCGCCCATGAAGCTGCGCACCTGCGGGATGCTCATCCAGCAGTCGAGCAGGTTCATGCCCTGCGCGTGCGCGCGCTCGAAGATGGCGCGGACCGTGGCCTCGCTGGCGTGCTCGAGCCACTCGCACCCGACGCCGATCTCGGACACCTGGAGATTGGTCCTTCCCAGCCTGCGATACCTCATGAGAACCCCCCCTTCGGAACCTCACGTCATGAAGCGGACCTGCGGAGCCCTCCGCTGATCCTCGACCGTGACGACCAGCACGACCGTCTTCTCCTCTTGCAAGAGGTAGTAGATGCCGTAATAGCCCGCGAACAGCACCCGCAGCTCGGAAGGGCTCGCCTTGTCGTAGGTGGGCTCATATTCGTGTCCCAGCTCCGGAAAGTCGGCGAGGAGCCGTATCGACTCCCTCACCCGAACGTAGTCATCGTTCACTGGGATGCAGGTGAGCATGAACTTCGCCTCGTCCGTGAGCTCGACCTGCGCCACATGCGGACTCATGCCCTTCGCCTGTCGTACTCGGCACGAATCTGCTCGACCTCGTCGAATGCCTCTTCCATGGGCGTGGTCTTGCCCTGACGCATGTCTGCCAGGCCCCGCTGGATGGAACTGGAGATGCGTTCCTCTCGCATGCGGACCTCTCGCGCAAGCTCCATCTCCTGGTCGTAGGTATCGGCGTCGACGAGCACCATGACAGCGCGGCCGTTGCGCGTGAGGTAGACGGGCTTGTGCTCGTCCTCGACCAGCGAGGCGACCTCCTTGAGGTTGCGCTGGAGGTCAGAGACGGGGCGAATGGCTGGCATGGCATCTCCTTACCAATAGTTATACATATGATTATACGTATGAACATTGGTAAATCAAGGCACTACACCCGCAGCTCGTAGATGTCGACGTCGAGCAGGCGGCCGAACTTCTCGCCCGCCTCGTGCAGGGTCCCTGCGTGCGAGAACCCAAGACGCTCGTGGAGCCGGGCGCTCGCCTCGTTGCCGTGGGTGACGAGCGAGACCACCAGGTGCGTGCGTGGGTCCTCGCGCGCCATCTCGAGGATGGCACTCACGAGCCCCGCACCCACGCCACGGCCGCGGCAGGCCCCCGCCACGTACACCGAGAGCTCGACCGTGGCCGCGTAGGCCGCCTTGGGGTTGTACGGGGAGAGGCTGGCGTAGCCCACGACCTCGCCATCCTCCACGGCTACCAGCAGCGGGTGGTTGTCGCGGTTGTGCGCGTCGAGCCACCCGCGGGCGGCCTCGCCCTCGCGCGGCTCGGTGTCGAAGGTGGCCGTCCCGTGCGCCACCTCGTCGTTGTAGATGGCGAGCAGGGCGGGAAGGTCCGCCTCGGTGGCCTCGCGAACGACCATTTCCTCCCCTCCCCACGGGGCACATGCCAAATTGGCTCGAATACCCTTGCTAGCATACGCCCAATTCGTCCCCAAAATGGCTTCTGCGATACAGCGTTCATGCGGAAATTCAGTACTTTGCAAGCAGTTAGTTAATAAAGCATGGTGTGGTGCCCCTCGGCACGTAAGCTATGAGATTGGTACTATCCACGCAGAGGATGGATATCTAGTTCAAAGGGGAGTAACCGCAATGAATCTCAATGACGCAAATCTCAATCGCCGTCAGTTCCTCACCGCCGGTCTCGGCGGCGCCATGGCGCTCGCGCTTGCCGCCTGCGGTGGTGGCGAGGGCGGCGGTGAGCCGGCCGAGGGCGACGGCCAGGCCATCAAGGTCGGCCTCATCTGCCTGCACGACGAGAACTCGACCTACGACCTCAACTTCATCAACGGCTTCAAGGAGGCCATGGCCAACCTTGGCGTCAACGACGGCAACTACATGATCAAGACCAACATCCCCGAGGGCCAGGAGTGCTATGACGCCGCCGCCGAGCTCGCCGACGCCGGCTGCGCCCTCATCTTCGCCGACTCCTTCGGCCACGAGGACTACATGATCCAGGCTGCCAAGGAGTTCCCCGAGGTCCAGTTCTGCCACGCCACCGGCACCAAGGCCCACACCGAGGGCCTCGACAACTTCCACAACGCCTTCGCCTCCATCTACGAGGGCCGCTACCTCGCCGGCGTCGCCGCTGGCATGAAGCTCCAGGAGATCGCCGACGCCGGCCAGCTCAAGGGCGACGCCCCCAAGATGGGCTACGTGGGCGCCTTCACCTACGCCGAGGTCGTCTCGGGCTACACCTCGTTCTTCCTGGGAGCCAAGTCCATCGTCCCCGACGTCACCATGGACGTCACCTTCACCGGCTCCTGGTACGACGAGACCGCCGAGAAGGAGGGCGCGACCAAGCTCATCGACGGCGGCTGCGACCTCATCTCCCAGCACGCCGACTCCATGGGCGCCCCCACCGCCTGCGAGAACGCCGGCATCCCCGACGTCTCCTACAACGGCTCCACCATCGACGCCTGCCCCAACACCTTCATCGTCTCCTCGCGCATCAACTGGGCCCCGTACTATGAGTACGCCTACAACCAGGTCCTCTCCGGCTCGGCCATCGACGCCGACTGGACCGGCACCCTGGCCACCGGCTCCGTCCAGCTGACCGAGGTCAACGAGGCCGTTGCCGCCGCCGGCACCGCCGACAAGATCGCCGAGGTCCAGGCTGGTCTCGAGGACGGCTCCATCCACGTCTTCGACGCCGCCACCTTCACCATCAACGGCGGCGAGGCCGTCGAGTCCTACATGGCCGACGTCGACACCGACCCCGACTACACCCCCGACACCGAGGCTGTCGTGGACGGCTACTTCCACGAGTCCGAGTTCCGCAGCGCCCCGTACTTCGACCTGCAGATCGACGGCATCAACCTGCTCGACACCGCGTTCTAAGATCCACGCGTGCTTCGAGGCGGCTCCGGTCAAAGTGCCGGAGCCGCCTTCTTCTTCCTGAAAGAAAGCTATGGTGAGGTCCCGTCACCACGAGCGGAAAGGGGACCATGGAAGAGAGACAGCCAGCCGTCCGCATGCGCGGCATCACCAAGGCGTTCGCCGGCAAGGTCGTGGCGAACAAGGACGTCGACCTCGACATCTACCGCGGCGAGATCCTGGCGTTGCTCGGCGAGAACGGCAGCGGCAAGACCACGCTCATGAACATGCTCTCGGGCATCTACTTCCCCGACAGCGGCACCATCGAAATCGACGGCAAGCCCGCGATCATCGCCTCCCCCAAGGACGCCTTCGACCATGGCATCGGCATGATCCACCAGCACTTCAAGCTGGTGAACGTGTTCACCGCCGTCGAGAATATCGTGCTGGGCCTCGAGGACGAGAAGGGCTTCGACCTCAAGGCAGCGGCCGACCGCGTCCGCGAGATCTGCGACGCCTACGGCTTTGACGTCGACCCCAACCAGAAGGTCTACGACATGTCCGTCTCGCAGAAGCAGACGGTCGAGATCGTCAAGCTGCTCTACCGTGGCGCCGAGATCCTCATCCTCGACGAGCCCACGGCAGTCCTCACCCCCCAGGAGACCGACAAGCTCTTCGCCGTCCTGCGCAACATGCGCGACGACGGCAAGGCAATCATCATCATCACGCACAAGCTTCGCGAGGTCCAGGACATCTCGGACCGCGTGGCGGTGCTGCGCAAGGGCGAGTACGTGGGCGAGATGGTCACCGCCCAGACCAACGCCCAGGAGATGACCAACATGATGGTCGGCCGCCAGGTCACCCTCAACATCGACCGCCCCGAGCCCCACGACCTGCGCGAGCGCATCCGCGTGAGCAACCTCAGCGTCCGCAGCTCCGACGGCATCCTCAAGCTCGACGACGTCTCGTTCTCCATCTACGCGGGCGAGGTCCTGGGCATCGCCGGCATCTCGGGCTGCGGCCAGAAGGAGCTGCTCGAGGCCATCGCCGGCCTCCAGCCCGTCGAGCGCGGCTCCATCGAGTACCTCGAGGACGACGGCACCGTCGACCAGCTCGTGGGCAAGGACCCCCTCGAGATCGCCTCGATGGGCGTCGCCCTCTCGTTCGTCCCCGAGGACCGTCTGGGCATGGGCCTCGTGGGCAGCATGAACCTGGCCGACAACATGATGCTGCGCTCGTTCCGCAACGGTCGCGGCGTCTTCACCGACCGCAAGGCCCCGCACGAGCTCGCCGAGAAGGTCGTCCAGGAGCTCGAGGTCAACACGCCCAGCGTCGAGACTGCCGTGAGCCGCCTCTCGGGCGGCAACGTCCAGAAGGTGCTCGTGGGCCGCGAGATAGCCTCCTCGCCCACGGTGCTGCTCTCGGCCTACGCGGTGCGCGGCCTCGACGTCAACTCGTCGTACCTCATCTACGACCTCATCAACCAGCAGAAGGAGCGCGGCGTCGCCGTCGCGTACGTGGGCGAGGACCTCGACGTCCTGCTCGAGCTCTGCGACCGCATCCTCGTTCTGTGCGGCGGCAAGGTGAGCGGCATCGTCGACGGGCCCACCGCCGACAAGAACGAGGTCGGCATGATGATGACCAAGCTGGGAGGGGTTGAGGCCTAGATGATCCACATCACCAAACGCAAGGAGATGCCCCTCGCGCAGTCGCTCGGCGTGCGACTGGCGGCCATCGTGGTCGCGCTCGTCGTCTGCGGCATCGTCACCACCCTCATGACGGGCATCAACCCCATCGCGGTCTACGCGACCATGGTCAAGGGCGCCTTCGGCTCGGCGCGCAAGGTCTGGATCCTGCTCCAGGAGCTGGCAATGCTTTTGTGCGTGTCCGTCGCGCTCACGCCCGCCTTCCGTATGAAGTTCTGGAACCTCGGCGGCGAGGGCCAGATCCTCATCGGCTGCCTCGCCTCCGCGGCCTGCATGATCTGCCTGGGCGACATGCTCCCCAACGCCGCGCTTCTGCTCGTCATGTTCGTCACCTCGTGCGCGGCCGGCGCCATCTGGGCCCTCATCCCGGCCATCTTCAAGGCGCGCTGGAACACCAACGAGACCCTCTTCACCCTCATGATGAACTACGTGGCCACGCAGCTCGCGGCCTACTTCGTCATCGTCTGGGAGGTCCCCAAGGGCTCGGGCACCATCGGCATCATCAACCAGTCCACCGAGGCCGGCTGGTTCCCCACCGTCGCGGGCAACAAGTACCTGCTCAACATCGTGCTGGTGGCGCTCGTGACCGTGGGGATGTACGTCTACCTCACTTACAGCAAGCACGGCTACGAGATCTCGGTCGTGGGCGAGAGCACCAACACCGCCCGCTACGTCGGCATCAAGGTCGAGAAGGTCATCCTGCGCACCCTGCTGGTCTCCGGCGCCATCTGCGGCTTCGCGGGCCTTCTGCTGGTGGCGGGCACCAACCACACCCTCACCACCACGCTTGCCGGCGGCCGCGGCTTCACGGCGGTCATGGTGGCGTGGCTGGCAAAGTTCAACCCGCTCGTCATGGTCGCGTCGAGCCTGCTGCTCGCCTTCATGGGCTGCGGCGCCGGCGAGATCTCGACGGCCTTCGGGCTCAACCACGCCTTCGGCGACATCCTCACGGGCATCATCCTGTTCTTCATCATCGGGTGCGAGTTCTTCATCACCTACCAGGTTCGCTTCGACAAGAAGGAGGTCGTGGAGCATGCTTGATCTGGTCTCCTTCTTCCCCCGCGCCGTCGCCCAGGGCATCCCCTTGCTCTTTGGCAGCACCGGCGAGATCATCACCGAGAAGTCGGGCAACCTCAACCTGGGCATCCCCGGCGTCATGTACGTGGGCGGCATCTGTGGCGTCATCGGCTCGTTCCTGTATGAGCGCAGCCTTGGCGGCGCGCCGATCAACCCGGTGCTGGGCATCCTCATCCCGCTTCTGTGCTGCCTTCTGGGGTCGCTGCTCATGGGGCTGCTCTACTGCTTCCTCACGGTGACCCTGCGCGCCAACCAGAACGTCACGGGCCTCGCCATGACCACGTTCGGCGTGGGCTTTGGTAACTTCTTCGGCGGCTCGCTCATCAAGCTCACCGGCGCCGACGTCCCCTCGATCGCGCTCTCGGCGACGAGCAACCTCTTCCGCACCACCCTGCCCTTCGCCTCCACGACCGGCGCCTTCGGCAAGCTGTTCCTGTCGTTCGGCTTCCTCGCCTACGTGGCCATCATCGTCGCCTTCGCGTCGTCGCACGTGATCAACCACACGCGCATCGGCCTGCACCTGCGCGCCGTGGGCGAGGACCCGGCCACGGCCGACGCCGCCGGCATCGACATCACGCGCTACAAGTACGTCTCGACCTGCCTGGGCTGCATGATCGCCGGCCTCGGCGGCCTGTACTACGTCATGGACTACGCCAACGGCGTCTGGTCGAACGACGCCTTCGGCGACCGCGGCTGGCTCGCCATCGCGCTCGTCATCTTCACCATCTGGCGTCCCAGCCTGAGCGTGTTCGCGTCCATCCTCTTTGGTGGCCTGTACATCCTGTACCTGTACATGCCCGGCTCGGGCATGGCCGTCAAGGAGCTCTACAAGATGCTCCCCTACGTGGTCACCATCATCGTGCTCGTGTTCTCGTCCCTGCGCAACAAGCGGGAGAACCAACCTCCGGAAAGCCTGGGTCTGCCCTACTTCCGCGAGGACCGCTAGGACACGCGACCATCGCACGCCTTGGGGCGGGTCGGCTTGGCGCCGGCCCGCCCTTTTTGGCCACAAGTCCATGACAAGGTGCCATACTTGGAGCATGGAAACGACCATGTGGAAGAGGAGGACCCATGGCATACCTGGGAGAGGGAACCCCCAAGCTGGGCTTTGGCCTCATGCGCCTGCCCAAGAACGCCGACGGCACCATCGACATCGACCAGACCTCGCAGATGGTCGACGAGTTCCTGGCTGCCGGCTGCACCTACTTCGACACGGCGCGGGCCTATGGCGAGAGTGAGAGCGCGACCCGCCGGGCGCTCGTCGAGCGTCATCCGCGCGACAGCTACACGCTGGCCACCAAGTGCGCGGCCTGGCTGGGCGCCAACAACGCCGACGAGGCAAAGGCCTTCTTCGAGACCTCGCTCGAGCAGACCGGCGCCGGCTACTTCGACTACTACCTGCTCCACAACCTGGGCGGCAAGCGCACGCAGATCTACGACGACTGGGGCCTGTGGGACTGGGTCCGCTGCCTCAAGGAGGACGGCAAGATCCGCCACTATGGCTTCTCGTTCCATGACACGGCCGACGTCCTCGACCAGATCCTCGACGCCCACCCGGACGCCGAGTTCGTCCAGCTGCAGATCAACTACACCGACTGGGAGAACGCCTCCGTGCAGTCGCGCGCCTGCTACGAAGTGGCGCGCGCCCATGGCAAGCCCATCGTCATCATGGAGCCCGTCAAGGGCGGCACGCTGGCCAACCCGCCCGCGCCCGTGGCGCAGATCCTGCGCGACGCCCTGCCCGACCGCTCGCCCGTGGAGTGGGCGCTGCGCTTCGCGATGAACCTCGAGGGGCTGGTGACGGTCCTCTCCGGCATGTCAAACCTCGAGCAGGTGCGCCAGAATCTGGACATCCTCAAGAACCTCTCGCCGCTCACCCAGGTGGAGCAGGACGCCCTGTCCGCCGCACGCGCCAAGATCGCCGAGCTCATCGAGGTGCCCTGCACCAACTGCCGCTACTGCACCGAGGAGTGCCCCGTGGGCATGCCCATCCCCGGCATCATGGAATCGCTCAACCGCGTGCCGCTCTATGGCTTTGCCGAGGGCAAGGAGACCTACGACGACCGCACCGAGAAGACGGTCAAGGCCAGCGAGTGCATCCAGTGCGGCCAGTGCGAGAGCGCCTGCCCGCAGCACATCGACATCATCCACCAGCTCGAGCGCGCCGCCGAGAAGTTCGAGTAGGCGCACGGCCGCACCGCGGCGTCACCCCGCCAGACATGCGAAGGGGCCTCCCGTGGGAGGCCCCTTCGCATCCAACGCGAAAGCGGCCTCGCACGTAGGGGGCGAGGCCACTCGATTGTGGTGATTTGGGCTTATGCCAGGTGCTTCTTGGGAGTGATGATGGCGTCGTAGCGATTGTTGACCTTCACCACGTCGCCCAGCTCCACGGAGCCCTTCTTCAGAAGCGCGTAGCCGATGTTCTTCTCGGCGGTGAAGCCATAGGTGATCTTGGTGACGTAGCCGATGTGCTTGCCGTCCTTGAAGACCTCGTTGCCCTTGCGGTCGGGACCGCCATAGATGACGGCGTCGTAGTCGGGCACCTCGATGCCCACGAGCTCGCGCGCGGGCTCCTTGCGGGAGAGCTTGCGCAGGGCCCGCTTGCCCACGAAGTCCTTCTTGAAGTCGACCATGGAGTCGAAGCCCACCTCATAGG
>SUUD01000174.1 GCA_015062715.1 Olsenella sp.
CCTGGCCCAGAACCGCACGCCCAACGTGGTCATGCTCGTGGGCCTGCAGGGCTCGGGCAAGACGACCGCCTCCGCCAAGCTCGCCTACATGCTCAAGCGCCAGGGGCACAACCCGCTGCTCGCCGCCTGCGACACCTACCGCCCGGCGGCCGCCGACCAGCTGGCCACCCTGGGCGGCGAGATCGGCGTGCCGGTCTTCCGCGGCGACGGCAAGCATCCCGTGGGCATCGCCTCTGACGCCAGCCGCGACGCGGTGGAGCGCATGTGCGACATCGTGATCGTCGACACCGCCGGCCGCATGCAGGTCGACGAGCAGATGATGCAGGAGGCCGTCGACATCAAGGACGCGGTCAGGCCCGACCAGATCCTCATGGTCGTCGACGCCATGACCGGCCAGGACATCGTCAACGTGGTGAGCGCCTTCGCCGAGCGCGTCGACTTCGACGGCGTGATCATGTCCAAGCTCGACGGCGACGCCCGCGGCGGCGGCGCGCTCTCCGTGCGCGAGGTCACCGGCAAGCCCATCAAGTTCATCTCCACCGGCGAGAAGCCCGACTCGCTCGAGGTCTTCAACCCCGACCGCATGGCCAAGCGAATCCTGGGGATGGGCGACGTCTACGGCATCATCGAGCAGGCCCAGAAGATGGCCAACGAGGAGCAGCTCGAGGCCGCCGAGCGCATGCTCAACCAGGGCTTCACCATGGACGACATGCTCGAGCAGATGCAGCAGATCCGCGGCATGGGCGGCCTGTCCAAGCTCGCGAGCATGCTGCCTGGCGCCGAGCGCGCCATGTCCAAGGCCGGCACCAGCGTCGACGACGGACAGATCACGCGCATCGAGGCCATCATCCGCTCCATGACCAAGGAGGAGCGCAAGAAGCCCAAGATCATCAACGGCCAGCGCCGCAGGCGCATCGCGCTGGGCTCCGGACGCAGCGTCCAGGAGGTCAACAACGTGATCAAGCAGTGGGGCGAGATGAACAAGATGATGGGCAAGATGCGTCAGCTCGCCAACGGTCCCGCCCAGGGCGGCAAGGGCAAGAAGGGCAAGAAGGGGAAGGGCTCCAAGCGCGGACAGATGCGCTCCATGGAGGACATGATGCGTCAGATGGGCATCGACCCGCGCAAGATGAGGTTCTAGGCCCGCCTGACACGCGGCCGTACGGCCTCGCTTCCCGGCCCCTTGCCGTTCATGGGGCTGGTGTGGCCTAGTCGTGCACCACCACGACGGTGCCCACCGGCGCCAGTTCGTAGAGCTGCTTGGCCACCTCGGGCGGCAGGTTGACGCAGCCGTGGCTGCCGTTGTCGACGTAGATCTGGCCGCCAAAGCTCGAGCGCCACGAGGCGTCGTGGAAGGCCACCATGTTGTTGATGAAGGGCATCCACCAGTCGACCTCGTTCTCGTAGTCGGGCTTCTTGTCGCCGTCCTCGTCCAGGCCGATGAGCTTCTGCTTGGTGCCCTTGTTGCCGTTGATGTAGTACACGCCGGTGGGGGTGGGGTGGTTGTCGCTCACCCGGCCGGTCACCACGTCGCTCTCGAGCTTGAGCTCGCCGTTGACGTAGAAGCGCATGTGCTGCTCGGAGATGGAGAGGTCGATGTAGGTGTCGCCCCAGTCCTGCTGGCCCAGCTCGACCCAGCGCTCGGCCTCCACGATGAAGGGTATCTCGACGGGCTCGCGCGAGCCGGTCTCGATGGCCTTGATGAGCAGCTGGGCCAACGCGGCGCCGTCGACGCACCAGCCGTAGGTGCCGCCCTCAACCGTGAAGGTCCGCCCGTCGGGACGCGTGTAGGTCCGCTTGATGGCGACCGTGTCGTGCCGCTCCGAGAAGGGCCCGCGGCACCACTCGGTCACGTGCGAGCTGTCAAAGGTGGCGTTGAGGTCGTTGTCCAGGACGATCCAGTCGCGGATGGTGTCGGGCTCGACCCGGTCCACCACCTCGCCGTCGTGCGAGAGCTCGATCCCGCCCTGGATGAAGAAGTTGGCGCGCTCGGCGGCCGTGTTGAGGTGCTCGTCGTCGCTCGTAACCTCCGGCGCGGCGAGCACGGACTCGTCGATGTGGATGTCCGCCTGCAGCGCCACCAGGCCCTTGCGCACGATGGTCAGGACGGCGTCCGCGTCCACCCCGGTGCCCATCTTCTCGGGGATGACCTCGAAGGCGCCGCTTTCCTCGACGTAGGCCATGGTGGCGTTGACCGGAGCGGTCGCGTTGGCGTTGATGGCCTCGATGGGCTCGGCGAGCGTCTGGGCCAGCTTGGCGTCGTCGACCTTGACCGCGCGCGGGGTCGTGAGCACGTGGTCGCCCAGGATGTCGAGGGGCCACTGCCAGCGGTTGAGCTGGTCGTGCGCGGCCCGGGTCTCACCGAGCGTGTCGATGGCGAGACCGGCGTCTGCCGGGGCGATCTGGAGGTCGAGGCCCTGGCCCTCCACATGGGCCGTGTAGGAGCCCAGCTCGTCGTCGGCAAAGGTGGCGGCCTCGTCGATGGTCATGAGCGAGACGTCGTGCCCGTCAAGCGTGGTGTTGGGGAGGAAGTGGTCCTGGAGGTAGGTGGCGCCGCCCACGTAGGCAGCGCCGACGACGACCGCGAGCCCCACGAGGACCTTGGCCACGGTGCCCGCGACGCTTCTTCTGGGCGGCTCCGGCGCGCCGGCCGCGAACGTGGGGGCACTTGTCACGACCGGGCTCGGCGCGACGGCCGTCTCGTCAATGAGGGGCAGGTTGGAGAGGGGGTCGGGCGAGCCTGCCGCGCCGCCGAGCGTGGCGAGCGCCTCGGCCGTGCCGTCGGTCTCGCCCTCGTCGGGGAACAGGGGTCCCTCGCCCGGACCGGGCTGCGCCTGGGGCTCGGCAAGCGCGTCGAGCGCCGCCGCGTACTTGTCGGTCGTGGGGGCCTGGGCCCCAACCTGCTGGTCTTCTTGCTTCTTGGCGGGCTTCTTCTGTGAATGAGCCGCGTGCTTGCCCTTTGCCATGTATGTGCCGTTCCCTTACGCCGGCGTGCCGGCGGTCGTGACTGTGTGGGGCAACATGATACGCTATCCAAGACAGGAGAGAGGGTGTGTGAGACATGCGAGTCATACGAAGCACAAGCGCGGACGACGAGCGGCTGGCCGTCTTTAGGGACCTCACGAACCACCAGCTGAGAAATGCCGTGGATCCCGAGCGGGGCATCATGATCTGCGAGTCCGAGATCGTGGTGCGCGTGGCGCTTGAGCGCGCCGCCGGGCTGGGGATTCGACCGGTCTCGTTCTTGCTCGACGAGAACAAGCTCGAGGCGCTGGGACCCGACCTCGCGGATTTGCCCGATGACGTGCCCGTGTTCGTGCTGTCGCATGAGGAGGCGGCAAAGATCACGGGCTATCGCGTGACGCGTGGCGTGCTGGCGGCCTTCACGCGGCCTGCGCCAATGAGCCCCGAGGAACTTGTCGTGGGCACGCGGCGCGTGGCCGTGCTCGAGGGCATCGTGGACACCACCAACGTCGGCGCGATCTTCCGCAGCGCGGCCGCACTGGGAGTTGATGCGGTGCTGCTCGCGCCCACCTGCGCCGACCCGCTCTCGCGGCGCTCCATCCGCGTGTCGATGGGCAACGTCCTCAACGTGCCCTGGGCTCGGTTCGCGGCGGGGGAGTGGCCGGAGGGTGCCTTGGGGAAGCTGCGGGCTGCGGGCTTCACCTGCGCGGCGCTGGCGCTGAGCGACGACTCGGTCCCCTTGGACGACCCATCGCTCGCCAACGTCGAGCGCCTCGCCATGCTCTTTGGGACCGAGGGCGACGGCCTCACGCACCGTGCCATCGCAGGGAGCGACGTCGTGGTGCGCATCCCCATGGCGCATGGGGTCGACTCGCTCAACGTGGCCGCAGCGAGCGCAGTGACCTTCTGGCAGCTCTGCCGGTAGGTGGCCCCGGAGCCGTCGGCTCCCGGCCTGATGGGTCGTCCTTTTCGGCAAACTTTGCCCGGAGGGACGCAAAACGGCCACAGACGATGAGAAAACCGTCCCTTTCGGCAAACTTTGTCGAAAGGGACGGTCGTGTGTGTGCCTTTTCTAGTGGAGCGGGGGCGACTCTCCTACTGCGCGTCGAACTTGGGCGCGAAGCCGTCGTCGCGGGTGAAGATGGCCATGAACTCCTCGCCGGTGATGGTCTCCTTGCGCTGCAGGTAGCGCGCGAGCTCGTGCAGCTTGAACTTGTGGCGCGAGAGCGTGTCGGTGGCCTGCCTGTGGCCCTCCTCGACCAAGCGGATAACCTCGGCGTCGACGCGCTGGGCCGTGCCCTCGGAGCAGGTGAGCTGGGCGCCGCCGCCTAGGTAGCGGTTCTGGACGCTGCCCAGCTGGACCATGCCGAACTCGTCGGACATGCCGTACTGGGTGACCATGTTGCGTGCGATCTCGGTGGCCTTCTCGATGTCGTTGGCGGCGCCGGTGGTCATCTCGCCAAAGATGAGCTCCTCGGCCGCGCGGCCGCCGCACAGCACCGCGATCTTGTCCTTGGCCTCCTTGCGCGTGGTGAGGAAATGCTCGTCCTCCTCGACCTGCATGGTGTAGCCCAAGGCACCCGAGGTGCGCGGCACGATGGTGATCTTGGAGACGGGCGCGGCGCCCTTCTGGGTGGCCGCCACGATGGCGTGGCCGATCTCGTGGTAGGCCACGACCTGCTTCTCGTGCTCGGACAGGACCGTGCTCTTGCGCTTCTCGCCGGCGATGACGACCTCCACCGACTCCTGCAGGTCCTCCTGGGTCACGCGGCGAC
>SUUD01000175.1 GCA_015062715.1 Olsenella sp.
CAATACCCGGTACTTCTGTTCCATTTGGCACAAAAGTACCGGGTAATTCTGTGCCATCCGGGGTCACTGGGACGAGCCCGGCGAGCCGAGGCGCCAGGCGCGCGGTCCCTGGCCCACCATCTTGGTGAAGCGATACGAGAAGTTGCTCTCCGACGCGAAGCCCACCTGCCGGGCGATGGCGGCGCTCGTGAGGGTCGTCTCGGCAAGGAGCTCCTTGGCACGCGTGATGCGGTGGCGCATGAGGTAGTCGTGGGGGGTCGTGCCGATCTGCCGCTTGAAGAGGCGGATGATGTGGCTGGGGCTCACCGACGCCGCGCCGGCGATGTCCTGCAGGCAGATGTCCTCGGCGTAGTGAGCGTGGATGAAGTCACAGGCAATCTGCACGGGGTCGTCCAGGCCGTGGTGCAGCTCCTCGCGGGACGCCACGATGAGCTCGGTGAGAAGCGAGTGCACCGCGGCGCCGGTGACGGCGCGGCTGGTGACGGACTCCTGGCTCAAAAACTGAAAGAGCGCGTCGAAGTGCGGCTGGATGCGCGCCAGGGGCACCGCGATGGGCACGAGCCGGGGCAGGCCCAGATAGCCGCCGGCCATCGAGACCCCCACGCCGTCCACGTGCGTCCAGAGGTGGTACCAGTGGTTGCGCGTGGGCGACGTCGCGTAGCTCTGCGGCGAGCGGCAGTCCATGAGCAGGGCATGGCCCTTCTCGAGCAGGATCTCCTGCCCGCCTTGGCGCACGATGCCGCAGCCACCGAGCGTGTAGAAGACGATGAAGCTGTCCTTGCGGTCGCGCTCGGTCACGAAGCGCTTGCGGGCGTAGAAGTCGCCCACCTCCGAGCAGAAGAAGGGCTGGGCCGCGACCTCCTCCGAAGGCGTGGAGATGAGCCAGCGGCTGCGGTCCTCGACGTCCATGGTGTAGGTGAGCACGAGACCTCCCCCGACGGTCCGTCCATGGGCCTAGTATACATGCGCATTTTTCTAAAGTTATGTCTTTTTCTGGATATGTCGCATTGTCTTGCACGCAGGTAATCTGCAAAAAGAAGCAAAAAGTGGCTTTTGTCGCATGTGAAGGGGAGGGCGCATAATGACAAGCTGTCATCTCGCCATCGACATCGGGGCTTCGAGCGGGCGCCACATCGTCGGGACGGTCGTGGACGGCCGCATGGAGCTCACCGAGGTCTACCGCTTCGAGAACGGCCTCGTCGAGCGCGACGGCCACCTCTGCTGGGACATCGACGCGCTCGCACAGAGCGTGATCGACGGCCTGGCCGCCGCCCACGAGCAGGGCTTCTCGCCTGCCACCATCGGCATCGACACCTGGGCCGTCGACTACGTCCTGCTTGACGAGAACGACGAGCGCATCGGCCAGTGCGTGGGCTACCGCGACGCCCGCACCGAGGGCGTGCGCGACGCGCTGGAGGCCACGGGGCTGCTCACCTTTGCCGAGCACTACGCCCGCACCGGCATCCAGTACCAGCAGTTCAACACCGCCTACCAGCTCTATGCCCAGTCCTGCGAGGACCACGTCGCGCTCGAGCGCGCCCGCACCTTCCTCATGGTGCCCGACTACCTCAACTGGGTACTCTGCGGCGCCAAGGCCAACGAGTACACCAACGCGAGCACCACGGCGCTCCTTGACGCCAAGACCGGCGACTGGGACGGTGCCCTGATCGAGCGCCTGGGCCTGCCGCGCGACATCTTCCTGCCGGTCAGCATGCCGGGCGCCTCGCTGGGGCACCTGCGCGCCGACATCGCCGAGCGCGTGGGCTTTGACGCCGAGGTCGTGCTCGTCGCCAGCCACGACACCGGGAGCGCCTGGCTTGCCGTGCCCGCCCGCGACGACCAGGCCGTGTACCTGTCGAGCGGCACCTGGAGCCTCATGGGCGTCGAGAACGCCGCGCCCATCACCTCGCACAAGTCCGCCGCCGCCAACCTCACCAACGAGGGCGGCTACGAGCGCCGCTACCGCTACCTCAAGAACATCATGGGCCTGTGGATGATCCAGAACGTCCGTCGCGAGCTGGCTGAGCAGCGTGGCGAGGCCCCGTCGTGGGGCGAGCTGGTCGAAGCCGCCGAGGACGCGCGCGCCGCGGGCTTCTCGAGCGTGGTCGACGCCGACGACCCCGCCTTCCTGGCACCCGCCAGCATGCTGGCCACCCTGCGCCAGGTTGCCGGCGAGTCGGGCCAGGGCGTGCCCCACACCATGGGCGAGTTCGCGCTCACCGTGTACGACTCGCTCGCGGCCGACTACGCCCGCACCGTCGCCCAGCTGCACGAGCTCACGGGCGTGGACTACACCTCCATCAACATCGTGGGCGGCGGCTCCGCCAACGGCTACCTCAACCAGGCCACGGCCGACGCCTGCGGCCTGCTCGTCTTCGCCGGCCCCACCGAGGGCACCGCGCTGGGCAACCTCATGGTCCAGTTCATCTTCTCGCACGAGTACGCGAGCCTGGAAGAGGCCCGCGCCGCGATCAGGGACAGCTTCGACATCAAGGAATACCAACCCCGTTAACAGGTGTTTCCCCAAAAGGGGAGTGCCCCTTTTGGGGAATTGAGAGGAGAGCATCATGGCAATCAACGATCTGGGCTTCTTCAAGGGCTTCACCCGCATGTGCGAGGACGGCTGGCTGCAGGGCTGGCACGAGCGCAACGGCGGCAACCTCACCTACCGCCTCACCGACGACGAGGTCGCCTCCGCCCGCCCGTTCTTTGGCGAGCCCCGCCCCTGGGTCAAGATGGGCGTCACCGGCGAGAACCTCGGCGGCTCGTTCTTCCTCACCACGGGCTCGGGCAAGTTCTTCCGCAACGTCTGCCCTGACCCCGAGCACAGCATCGGCATCGTCGAGATTAACGAGGCGGGCGACTCCTACCGCATCATGTGGGGCCTCGAGGGCGACGCCCGTCCCACGAGCGAGTTCGAGAGCCACTACATGAACCACTGCGTCGCCGCCGCGCGCACCAACGGCGCCGACCGCGTCATCTACCACGCGCACACCCCGGGCGTCATCGAGATGAGCTTCATCGTGCCGCTCACCGACCGCGACTTCACCCGTCGCCTCTGGCAGATGATGACCGAGTGCGTGGTCGTCTTCCCCGCGGGCGTGGGCGTGGTGCCCTGGATGGTGCCCGGCGGCCCCGCCATCGCCAACGCCTCCAGCGAGCTCATGAAGACCTACGACACCATCGTCTGGGCCCACCACGGCCTGTTCGCCGCAGGCCCCGACTTCGACACCACCTTCGGCCTGGCCCACACGGTCGAGAAGGCCGCCCAGCTCTACGTTGCGGCGCGCGCGGCCAACGGTGGCTCCGAGGACTGGCTCAACAAGATCGAGGACGCCGGCCTCGTCCAGACCTGTCACGACTTCAACATCCAGATCAACGAGGCGTTCGTCGACTAGGGCCCGCATCCAGAAAGGACACCACCATGCTCGTAGAGACCCGTGCCAAGGTAGCCGTCTTCTCCATCGCCCTGGGCGCGTACCTCCCGCAGTTCCCGCAGCTCGTGCCCGAGTTCGAGCAGCAGTACGCCGACTTCGTGGCCTCGCTGCCCACGACGGTCGACATCGTCGACGGCGGCATCTGCACCACCAAGGAGGCCGCTGCCGCCGCGGGCGACAAGTTCCGCGCCGCCGACGTCGACCTCGTCTTCTGCCAGCTGCTCACCTACGCCACCAGCTACAACATGCTGCCGGCCATCCGCGACCTCAACGTGCCCGTCGTGCTCGTCAACCTCCAGAAGGTGCGCTGCCTCGACTTTGCCACCGCCGGCACCGCCGAGTGGCTGGGCGTCGGGTATGCGGGCGGCGCCGTGGGCGAGTGCGTGGCCGACCTCGAGCGCGCGGGCAAGCGCCATGCCGTCATCACCGGCGTCGTCGAGGGCGGCGACCCCCAGGTGGCCGCCGAGATCGAGGATTGGTGCCGTGCCGCCCAGGTGCGCCGCCGCCTGCGCTACACCAACCTCGCGCAGATCGGCCGCCCGTATCCCGGCATGATGGACCTCTACATCGACGAGACCAACCTCTACCACCGCATGGGCCTCTACACCAAGCAGTTCGACTGGGAGAAGATGTGGGCCATCGCCGACGACGTCACCGACGAGGCCGTCATCGCCGCCAAGGTGGCCGACATCCACGACACCTTCGACATCAAGGGCGACTACGACGAGGCGAGCATCCACGAGATGGCGCGTTACGTCGTGGCCTTCGAGCAGTGGGTCAAGGACGAGGAGCTGGGCTTCGTCGCCAGCCACTACGACGGCTTCGCGCAGGGCAAGGCCGGCGTCCTCGACTCCATGCTCATCCCCGCGTTCTCGATGCTCATCAAGCAGGGCGTCGCCTGCGCCGTCGAGGGCGACATCAAGGTCGCCATGGGCATGATGATCATGAAGGTCCTCTCCGGCGCCTGCCAGCTCTCCGAGTTCTACACCTTCGACTTCGACGACGACGTGGTGCTCATCGGCCACTCCGGCTCGGGCGACGCGGACTTCTCGACCGCGCGCAAGGCGTCCATGGAGATCGTGCCGGTCTTCCACGGCAAGGCCGGCGGCGGCTTCCTCACGCGCTTCTACCCCAAGGCGGGACCGGTCACCTACCTGGGCATCACGCAGGACGCGGACGGCCACTTCAAGTTCGTCGTGAGCGAGGGCGTGATCGAGGATGGCCCCACGCTGGGCAACGGCGACACCACCTTCCGCACGCGCTTCTCCATCGGCGCGCGCGAGTGGAACAACCGCT
>SUUD01000176.1 GCA_015062715.1 Olsenella sp.
CTCCACGCCGCCAGCGCCCCGCACGCCTCCGACGGCACCTACGTGTACCAGGGGACCTGCCGTGACCTCTCCCCCGAGGAGGTGGAGCGAAGGTCTGCGACGCGACCCCCGGCCACGCGGCTGCGCGTCCCCACGGCAGACGACCCGAGGCGCCTGGTGGGCTTTCGCGACCTCGTCATGGGCGAGCACGAGGAGGACCTGGCGACCGAGTGCGGCGACTTCCTGGTGCGCAGGAGCGACGGGGTGGTGGCCTACCAGCTGGCCGTGGTGGTCGACGATGCCGAGATGGGCGTGACCCAGGTGGTGCGCGGCCGCGACCTCGTGGGGTCCGTCGCGCGACAGATGTGGCTCCAGCGCCTGCTGGGCTATCAAACTCCCGGCTATGCGCACGTGCCCCTGTTGGTGGCGCCGGACGGCAGGCGCCTCTCCAAGCGGGAGCGCGACCTCGACCTGGGCGCCCTGCGCGCGAGCGGGATCAGGCCAGATGCGCTCGTGGGCAGGCTCGCCTCGTGCGTGGGCCTGGCGGAACGGGGCGAGGAGGTCTCGCCCGACGAGCTTGTCGGCCGCTTCTCGTGGGACGTCGTCGCGTCGCATGCAGCAGACATCGTGGTGGACGATGACTTTCTTGCCTTTTGATTGTGGTTGGCCGCACGGTGGGGTATCATTCTCTAGCACCGACACGGAGAGCTGACCGAGAGGCCGAAGGTGCTCGCCTGCTAAGCGAGTAAGGGCCGCAAAGCCCTTCTGGGGTTCGAATCCCCAGCTCTCCGCCAGAATCTTTCGCGCCCCCGCCAGGGGGCGCTACTTGTTTGCAGGCTGGGGATATGCTTGCAGGCTGTCGTGAACGCACCACACGGGCGGCGCAATGATACGAGCACTCGGTATCATCGCACCGCATAGACGGTGCGATGACGGACGAGCGATTCCCCCTGTTTGGCATGCGCGCAAATGCAAAAGGCCTCCCGTGTGGGAGGCCCTCGTAGTTGGTGGTGCGGCGTAAGGGATTCGAACCCCTGACGTTCTGATTCGTAGTCAGACCCTCTATCCAGCTGAGGTAACGCCGCGTGCACCGAGAATAATGGCACCGCGCCCCCATGGTGTCAAGGCTCAATCACCTAGTATTCACAATTCGCTGAACACATTCTTTTCGGGCATGCGTGCGATGGCGTTTTGCCAGCTAAAGCGCCACGCCCCCGGGCCTGAGCACCGCATCGCACCCAAACGTCGCCTGGTAGGCATAGGGAACCTCGCGTGCGTCGAGGAGGTCCATGAGGTCGCAGAGGAGCACGTCCTCGCCGAGAGGGGCGAGGTCGGGCCCCTGTTGGCCCCCTGTGTCAAGGCGGATCCAGTGCTCGTGCCTGAACGTGCCGAAGACCTCCTTGGTGAGCGGGCCCCGGGTGGCCTCGCCCACCTCGAGCCGCCCGTCGTCGAGGCGCCTGACCCAGACGTCCCTGCGCTCGCCGCCGTCCTCGAATGCCGCCACGTACCTGCGTCGGCCCCGTGCCCCGTCAGAAGTCGTACCCATGCCCGCTCCCCTCTTCTCATGTCGTAGACCCATCATACGCCAAGGGCAGGACAATAACGTACATATGTTCTGCCACCAGCGCGACCGCGTGCGAGAAGGGCGCGGGACGTCACCGCCCCGCGCCCCGAGCAAGCCCTTGTAGCTGTTCCTAGACCTCGGGAACGATCGTCTCGACGCCGCCCATGTAGGGCACCAACGCCTCGGGCACGGTGATGGTGCCGTCAGCGTTCTGGTAGTTCTCCATGATGGCGGCCATGGTGCGGCCCACGGCCAGACCCGACCCGTTGAGCGTGTGCACGAGGCGCGTGCCCTTGAACTCTGCGGGGTCCTTGTAGCGGATGTTGGCACGGCGGGCCTGGAAGTCCCAGCAGTTGGAGCAGGACGAGATCTCCTTGTAGTTGTTGTAGCTGGGCAGCCAGACCTCGATGTCGTAGCACTTGCGGGCAGAGAAGCCGATGTCACCGGTGCACAGCGTGACCACGTGGTAGGGAAGCCCCAGCTTCTGGAGGATGAGCTCGGCCTCGCCGACCATGAGCTCGAGCTGGTTCATGGAGTCCTCGGGCTTGGCGAACTTGACCATCTCGACCTTGTCGAACTCGTGCACGCGGATAATGCCGCGGGTGTCGCGGCCGGCGGAGCCCGCCTCTTCGCGGAAGCACGGGGTGAAGGCGCAGTACCACAGTGGCAGCTTGGAGCCGTCGAGCACCTCGTCGCGATGGAGGTTGGTGAGCATGACCTCGGCCGTGGGGATGAGGTAGAGGTCGGGGCTCACGTGATAGAGGTCCTCCTCGAACTTGGGCAGCTGGCCGGTGCCGAAGAGGGTCGCCTGGTTGGTGATGACGGGAGGCCACCACTCCTTGAAGCCCTCGGAGACGTGCGTGTCGATCATGAAGTTGATGAGGGCGCGCTCCATGCGGGCGCCCATGCCGCCCAGCACGTAGAAGCGGCTGCCGGCGATCTTGACACCGCGGTCGAAGTCAATCATGCCCAGCTCGGGGCCGAGGTCCCAGTGCGCCTTGGGCTCGAAGTCGAACTCGCGCGGAGTGCCCCAGCGACGCACCTCGGGGTTCTCGGAGTCGTCCTTGCCGAAGGGCACGGTCTCGTCGGGGATGTTGGGGATGCGGCTGACCAGGTCGAACAGGGCGTCCTCGGCCTCGCCGCGCTTGGCGTCGAGCTCGGCGATGCGGTCCTTACCGGCTGCGACCTTGGCCTTGGCGGCCTCGGCCTCGTCCTTCCTGCCCTCGCGCATGAGCTGGCCGATCTGCTTGGACAGCGCGTTGCGCTCGGCCTGCAGGGCCTCGACCTCGGCGATGAGCGAGCGGCGGTCGGCATCCAGCTCGAAGAACCGCTCGCGGTCCCAGGTGCCGTTGCGCGACGCAATGGCCTTGTCCACCACGTCGGGGTTCTCGCGTACGAACTTGATGTCGAGCATTGGGTCCTCTTCTCGTTCTGGCGGCCGCTGGCACCGACCGCTCCGTTGCAACCAACCAAGTATATACTTGTGCGCGAACCGGACGGGCGCACGGACACAGACACGTCACGTGACCCAGCACATAGAAAGGCACGTCATGCTCGACTTCCTCAGCTGGCTCTTCAACACCCGCACGGGCGTCATGGCCCTCATCGGCGGCGGCATCGTGCTGTTCCTTGTCATCGCGCTCGTGCTCGAGCGCCGCGGCCGCAAGATCTACTACAACCACGAGCGCGAGGAGGGCGAGGAGGAGTCGATCCTCGAGTCGCTCTTCGACGACGAGGACAAGTAAGGCGCCCAGCCCCCCACACCTGCCGCAAAGGGCTACCACTCGAGAGGTGCGCTTGTGAGCGGGCGCTCGTCCGCATGGGCGCGCAGCACATAGATGCCATAGGCGATGCAACCGACGCACAGGATGGCAATCGTCACGTAGTCCGCAACGGTCCCCACCTCGCCTTGGTAGGCAAAGAAGCCCAGCGTGTTCATCTCGATGTGCGCGAGGGTGATGGGGACGATGCTCCTTCCCGCATGCAGCACCGACATGAGGCAGAAGCCTATGCACAGGGCATAGCACACCTGCGCCAACGTGCGCGCCAGGTCATGCCCAAACAGCAGGTTGACGATGTGGCCGACGCCAAACGTGACCGAGCAGACGACAAACGCGCGCAAGGCGTTCGAGTGGCCGAGCGCGCGGTAGAGGATGACCCTCAGGACGAGCTCCTCGAGGACGGGTGCCATGACACCGATGGCCGCGATGCCCAAGACCATGGCGAGCGCGCCATCCTCGCCCCTGCCCAGACCCAGCCAGACGTTCTCGCTCATGAGGACGAAGAGTGGCACGAACCACAGGAAGCGGCGCGCGTCGCCCCTGAGCGGACACATGCCCCAGTACTCGAGCAGGCCGTTCTTGGAGGCGAAGGCCCCGAGGGCCACCACCATGACGACACCTACCGCCACCTGAACGGCATAGTTGGTCACGACGTCGTCCGTGAGCACGCCTGCATTGCCAAAGCCCACCACGTAGATGACGATCCACGCCACGGCAAAGATGGTCTCGTCCCTGTCGAACAATGCCCTCATCACAGGTCCCCCCTCTCCATGCACACGATTCCCACGAAGGCAGCCTCGAGCGTACGTGCGCAGAATGACTCGTCATAGTCCATCGAGTTGTTGGCCAGGAAGCTCGCGTATCCATGCGCGACGAGCTCGATGCAGGCGAACGCCTCGCGCGCGGCGTCCTCGTCGACGCCTGCCTCGGCCGCGATGAACGAGACGATCGGCGTCAGCTCGTCAGCCGCGACGAGACCTGCGAGGCTGGTCGAGCCCAGTCCGTCCGACTGGAAGAGCAGCTTGAAGAGATTGGGCTCCTCCTTGGCGAACCGCACGTAACGCAGGCCGACGGACAGCAGCGGGTTCTCCGCGCCGGGCTCGACCTGCATGATGTATGCCGTGTGAAGCTCATCGGCCCGTTCGTACACGGCGGCCTTGAGCTGCGCCGATGTGGGGAAGTTGCTGAGTACGGGCTGCGTGGAGCATCCCAGCCTGGCCGCCACGGCGCGCATGGTGAGGGCATCCGGCCCCTCATCGCGCACCACGTCCAAGCCCGCCTGCACGATCATCTCGCGCGTGGTCCTCACCTTAGGCGGCATCCGTTCCCCTTTCGTTATATTACAGCTGTCATATTATAGGGAGGGGCACGCCCCGTCAAACGAAAAGGCCTC
>SUUD01000177.1 GCA_015062715.1 Olsenella sp.
CGAGCTTGGTGATGCTCGTGAGATAGCGGAAGTTGATCTTCTCGTTTGCCTCGGCCTGCTCGAGCGTGGCCCTGTGGGCACGGACGTGATCCTTGCGCACGACCAGCGTGACCTTGCTGGCAAACCTCGTGAGGAAGAGAGCCTCGTCGAGCGCGGAGTTTCCGCCACCCACGACGAAGACCTCCTTGCCACGATAGAACATGCCATCGCAGGTGGCGCAGTACGAGACGCCATGGCCATAGAAGCCATCCTCGCCGTCAAAGCCGGCGTGACGCGGGGTGGCACCCGTGGCAAGGATGACGGTGCGGGCCTTGAGGGTCTCCTTGGAGAGCTTGACGCCGAAGACGCCGGTCTCCTGGTCGCGCTCGATGGCCTGCACCGTGTCGGTCACAAACTGGGCACCAAGGTCGGTCGCCTGGCGCTGCATGGCGTCAATGAGCTCGAAGCCCGTGGTGTTGGGCACGCCCGGATAGTTGTCGATGTCGGTCGTGAGGATGACCTGGCCACCAATGGCCGTCTGCTCGACCGTGATGGTGTCGAGCATGGCACGGGACGCATAGATGGCAGCCGAGAGGCCAGCGGGGCCGCCACCCACGATGACGAGGTCGTGCACCTTCTCGAAGTCGATGCTGGAAGCCATGGGTTCTCCCTTCATGTGTTTGCATACATGCTCGAGGATACCCAAAAGCCCCGCCGCGGGGCGCGACGGGGCGAACAAACAGAAGAGTTGTCCTAACCTGATGGCCCTACGCGCCGCTCGAGCCAAAGCCGCCGGCGCCACGGTCGGTCTCGTCGAGCTCGTCGACCTCGACGAGGTTGACAACCGGCACCCGCTGGATGACGAGCTGGGCGATGCGCTCTCCGCGCTCGATGTGGATGTCCTCGTGGGCGTCGAGGTTGACGGCGCAGATCTTGAGCTCGCCGCGATAGTGGGCGTCGATGAGGCCGGGGGTGTTGGCCATGGAGAGGCCGCGCTTGAGTGCCATGCCGCTGCGGGGCTGCACGAAGCCCGCATATCCCTCGGGGATGGCCACGGCAAGCCCGGTCGAAATGAGGCGGCGCTCGAAGGGCTTGAGGGTCACGTCCTCGGCAGACCGCAGGTCGAGCCCGGCATCGCCCGCATAGGCATAGCTGGGAAGCTCGACCGTCGGGTCGAGGCGCTTGATGGGAAGGTTGATGACGTCACTCACCGGCCAGGCTCCTTAGCTCCTCGCTGAACTCGTCAAGGTCCTTGAAATCACGGTAGACGGAGGCAAAGCGCACGTAGGCCACCTTGTCGATGTCGAGCAGCCTCTTGAGGACGAGGCCTCCGACCTCAGACGTGGGAACCTCGGTGATGCCCTTGTCCCGAAGCTCTGACTCGACGTCGGCGATGAGCGCGTCGAGGGTCGACACGGGGACGTTGCGCTTGACCGTCGCGGTGATGAGGCCACGCATGAGCTTGGCCCGGTCGAAGGGCTCCTTGGTCCCGTCCTTCTTCACCACCGTGAGGGGAATCTCCTCGCAGCGCTCATAGGTGGTGAAGCGGAAGCCACAGTCGCTGCACTCGCGACGGCGACGGATGGCGTCGTTGTTCTCGGAGGGCCTGGAGTCGACGACCTTGGACTCCTCGCACCCACACTTGGGGCAGCGCATGCGCACCTCGTTTCCTGAAAGTTCCAAACGAATGCGTAGCATACCCGTTTACCTGCCAAAACACAAGTTGTTGTGTGCTAACGACACTAGAGCCACAAGAAGGTGGCCCACAGGGTGGATGCTCGGATGGGCGAAGCTGAAGATGAGGGAATCGAAACCCTAGGCTGCAGGGACCAGAAGCCGCTGCCCGACGTTGAGGTTGGCGTTGGGGAGCGAGTTGGTCTCGCTGATGTACGACACGAGATCGGGCGTGGAGACGCCCGCGACGGGGTGCGCCTCGGCGATCTGCCAAAGGGAGTCTCCGGGCTGGACGACGACCTCCTCGACGGCTATGCCGGCGAGGGCCTCGTTGCGGGCCTCGACGATCTTGAGGTCTCGGACGAGCCCCGCCGAGAGGACGCTGACGAACACGGCAAGCGCCAGGCAGAACGCGAGGATGCCCTGGGGCGTGGTGAGGACGCGGTGGCCCTTGGACGTGGCCTGCTCGTGATAGGTGCGCGGGCTCTGCGGGGAACGCGCTTCGCGGCCTCCGTCGATGAGCACGAGCGTGTGGGACGGCTGGATGCGGACGGCCTCGGACCCGGTGGTGTAGTACGTCATGGCTGCGTTTGTGGCACTCATTGCTTCTCCCCTCGTCTTGTTGCCTTAGGTATAAACCCCATACCGGACAACAATTCGAGCTCGTACAGGTGTTCTGTTCACATTATGTACGTACATCTGTTCGTGTCAAGTAGAAACGAACAAACGTTTTGCACTTGGACAACATTTGTTCTAGAATGTCCATGGATGAGAAGGAGGAAACCATGGCTAAGAACGGCCTGAGCAACCGCCAGAAGCAAATCTACGACTACATCTGCACCTACACCAAGGCACATGGGTACCCGCCCTCGGTGAGGGAGATCGGCCGTGCCGTCGGCCTCGCCTCCCCCTCGACCGTACACATGCACCTCAAGTACCTCGAGGACAACGGCTACATCAACCGCGACCCCAACAAGCCGCGCACGATCGAGGTGGTCTCCGAGCGCAACTCTCCCGAGCGCTCCGACGAGCGCCTGGCCAAGGTCTCCCTTGACGTGGACAACAACCTCATCTCGCTGCCCGTCGTGGGCCGCGTCGCGGCGGGAACGCCCGTCCTCGCCGAGCAGAACGTCGAGGAGAACCTCTCCCTGCCCACCAGCATCGTGGGCGACTACTCCTCGTTCATCCTGCGCGTCCATGGCGACTCCATGATCAACGCGGGCATCTTCGACGGTGACTACATCGTCGTCAAGGAGCAGAGCGACGCCCACAACGGCGAGATCGTGGTCGCCCTCGTTGACGACTCCGCGACCGTCAAGACCTTCTATCGCGAGAAGTACCGCGTGCGCCTCCAGCCCGAGAACGACACGATGGAGCCCATCTATGTCAAGAACCCCGTCATCCTCGGTCGCGTGACGGCGCTCATCCGCTCAATCTCGTAGGCGCCATGGCCCCTCAGAAGCCCTCAGAGCGCCCCTCTGCCACCTCGCATGCAAAGGGGCGCATCCGCCTCATCGACGCCGTCAGGGGCTTCTCCGTCGTCTCAATGGTGCTCTTCCACCTGTGCTACGACCTCTACTTCCTGTCCGGCGTCGACATCCCCTGGTTCGTCCCACCGTTTCGCGACATATGGCGCGCCTCCATCTCCTGGACGTTCCTCTTCGTCGCAGGCATCAGCTGCTCGCTCTCGCGTAGCAACCTCCGGCGTTCCGGGCGCTACCTCGCACTTGCGGCGGCGATCTTCGTTGCGACGACCGTGGCGGCTGTCGATACGCCCATCAACTTTGGCATCATCTTCTGCATGGGGGCCAGCACGCTGCTGTACGCCCTGCTCGAGCGCATGGGGGCGACTCCGCGCGGCGAGCTTGCTGCCCTGGTCCTCTTCGTCCTGTTCCTCGCCTGCCAGGGCGTCCCCCATGGCCACGTCGGCCTCCTCGGACTGGACCTCGAGCTCCCCCGAGCGCCCTACGAGACGGGACTTCTCAGCTGGCTCGGGTTCATGGGTCCCCACTTCTCCTCCGGGGACTACTACCCCCTGATCCCCTATGCGCTCTGCTACCTCTCAGGCGCCGCCTTCGCCCGCAGCGACACGGGAAGGAAGGCGCTCGAGGCGGCGAGGGACTGTGGCTGCCGACCGCTGGAGGTGGTCGGCAGGCATCCCCTGGCCATCTACGTGGCACATCAGCCGATCATCCTGCTCCTCGTCATTCTTTTGTTTGGCTGAGTCGGCAGATTGCCCAGGCTCGCCCTGCCCGCCCGTTGGTGTCGGGGCGAGTCATGAGCGCAGCGAATGAGCGAGCATAGCGAGCGCCGAGCCCGCGATACCAGCGGGCGGGCGGGGCGAGCCTGGCGTCCAAGTACCTACTCCTCGTCTACGCGATAGGGCTCGAGGGCGGACGCGACGCGCTGGGGCACGCTGGCGGTCACGAGCAGGCCGTCCTCGCGATAGGTCTCGCGAACCACCTGGCAGCGCTCGTGGACCATCTTGGTGAGGATGCCCTTGCTGTAGGGAATGAGGGCCGTGATGGTCACGTTGTCCCTGGCCGCCTCCTCGGCGATACGATGCAGGAGGGAGGCCGTACCACGCCCCTCGAGCGCAGAGACGAAGCTCGCCTCGGGATAGCGAAGGGCCAAGTCGGTGCGGTCCTCGGGGACGAGCAGGTCGCTCTTGTTGAGGACGACGAAGGAGCGGATCCTGTCGGCGCCAATCTGCCTGAGGACCTCGTCGACGGCCCGCAGCTCCTTATCGGCGTTCGGGTCGCTGGCGTCGACGACCTTCAGGATGAGGTCGGCGGCCGAGACCTCGGCGAGGGTCGACTTGAACGACTCCACCAGCGTCGTGGGAAGCTTCTGGATGAAGCCGACCGTGTCGGTGACCGTAATCTTTCGCCCCTCCTCGAGGGTGACGGCGCGGGTCGTGGGGTCGAGCGTCGCGAAGAGCTCGTCGCGCACATAGACGTCTGAGCCCGAGAGGCGGTTGAGCAGCGTCGACTTGCCCGCG
>SUUD01000178.1 GCA_015062715.1 Olsenella sp.
TGAGCAAGCCGGGCGAGTCCGAAACGCTCTTCGCGACCCTCGAGGGCCTGATCAGGGAGTAGGGGGCGCGGCGCGCAGAACGGGAATCGCGTTCCGTGCGGCGCGACGAGGGCGCGCGGAACGGAGATCGCGTTCCATGCGGCGATGCAAGCCCCATCCCTGCCCGAAGCCGGCTCACGGAACGGAAATCGGGTTCCATGCGGCGCGATGAGGGCTCACGGAACGGGAATCGGGTTCCATGCGGCGCCAAAGCAACCAAGCCGCACACAAGAGGACGCCCTGGACCAGCAGGCCCGGGGCGTCCCAAGTGATGCAGCCTGACCGGCTATCAGAACCCGGCGTAGTATTTCTCGCGCTCCCAGCTGGTGACCGTGGTGCAGTACTCGTCCCACTCGGCTGCCTTGGCATCGACGAGGAAGTCGAAGATGTGGTCGCCCAGGACCTCGCGCATGAACGAGCTCTGGCCAAAGTGCTCGACGGCCTCGCCCAGGTCGCGCGGCAGGCGCGTGTAGCCACGGCGCGCCATCTCGGCCTCGGAGAGGTGCACGTCCTCGGTCGTGGACTCGGCCTGAAGCTCGAGGCCCTCCTCAATGCCGCGCATGCCGGCGGCCAGCGTGACGGCGAAGGCCAGGTAGGGGTTGCAGGTGGGGTCGGGCATGCGCAGCTCGACGCGGGTCGAGAGGGTCTTGCCCGGCTTGTGGGTGGGGACGCGGACGAGCGCCGAACGGTTGCGGCGGCCCCAGGTGGTGTGCGTGGGGACCTGGCCGTTGTGGAGCAGGCGCTTGTAGGAGTTGACGGTGGGGTTGGTCACCAGCGCGTACTCGGGGGCGTACTTGAGCAGGCCCGCGATGTACTGGTACGCGAGCTGGGAGAGGTGCGGCTCGCCGTCCTCGCCGGGACCCCAGAACAGGTTGTTGCCCTCGTGGTCGAACAGCGACTCCTGCAGGCGCAGCGCAGAGCCCGCGAGGCCTGCGAAGGGCTTGGGCATGAACGAGGCGAACATGCCCTCCTGGTAGGCGATCTGCTTGATGACGTGGCGCGCGGTGATGACGTTGTCGGCGCAGGTGAGGGCCTCGGCGTGACGCAGGTGGATGCCGTGCTGGGACGGGGCGAGCGCGTGGTAGGAGTACTCCACGGGAATGGACATCTTCTCGAGCGAGAGGGTGGTGTTGCGGCGCAGCTCGCGAGCGGAGTCAGACGGCGTGAGGTCGAAGTAGCCGGCGTTGTCCTGCACGCGGGGGATCTTGTCGTCGTCGAAGTAGAAGAACTCGATCTCGGGGCCGACGTTCATGATGTAGCCCTTGTCCTCTGCCTGCTCGAAGACGCGGCGCAGGCAGGCGCGCGAGTCGCCGGCGAAGGGCTCCTGCATGGGGGTCTTGATGTCGCAGAAGACGCGGGCGACGCCGCTCTCGTCGGGGCGCCACGGGAGCAGCTGGAAGGTGGAGGGGTCGGGGATGGCGAGCATGTCGGACTCCTCGAGCGGTGCGAAGCCCTCGACCGCAGAGCCGTCGAAGCCGATGCCCTCCTCGAAGGCCTCCTCGAGGTCTTCCGGCGAGATGGCGAAGGACTTGAGACATCCCAGGATGTCGGTAAACCACAGGCGCACGAAGCGCACGTCACGCTCCTCGACGGTCCGCAGGACGAAGTCGAGGTACTGCTCGTTGGTCATCGCGTCTCCCCCAGTCATGAACGTCTTGAGATACCGGGCGCACCCGTGCCCGCCCCTACCCTTGCACATCACTGTTACGCGAGGGTTACCCACGTGCAAGGTATCGGCTCAATGGATGGTAAACGACTGGCTGCGGATTAGCCATCCCAATCTTGGGACTGTCTGAAATCTGCGTATGGGATTCCCAAAGTCAGCGCGAGGCCCGGTCGGCCGCCTCGTCGGCACGCTCGAGCATGCGCTTGGCCGCGGGGCACTCGCCCGAGCCCGAGAGGTGCACGGCGCAGCTGTCCTTCGAGGCACACGACGAGCACGACCCGCCCGAGCGCGCGAGCGAGCGCACGCACAGGGCGACGACCGCTATGACAAGCGCAAGTATGACGAGGTCGATGGGGGACATGCCCGCTCCTTTGGCCGCACCGGGCGGCGCTCGCAACAAGTTAGCCTGTGTGAACTATACCCCTTCCTCCCCCACCGCCGCACCGCGGGGGGAATGTGACGGACTTCTCCACAACGCCGCCCCGCGCCGCAAGTGTGCGACAATGGGCGGAGCACGTACCACCCATCCTGCCCGGGTAGGACGGGCCGGAGGGTCGCGAAGGGAAAGGATGCGCGCATGGCCAAGGAAATGAAGCTCGTCATCATCCGCCACGGCGAGAGCGAGTGGAACAAGCTCAACCTCTTCACCGGCTGGACCGACGTCGACCTCACCGAGACCGGACACGAGGAGGCTGCCGCGGGCGGCCGCGCCCTCAAGGAGGCCGGCTACGACTTCGACATCTGCTACACCTCCTACCTCAAGCGCGCCATCCACACCCTCAACCACGTCCTTGACGAGATGGACCGCAACTGGCTGCCCGTCATCAAGGCCTGGGAGCTCAACGAGCGCCACTACGGCGCCCTGCAAGGCCTCAACAAGGCCGACGCCGCCGCCGAGCACGGCGAGGACCAGGTCAAGATCTGGCGCCGCAGCTTCGACATCTGCCCGCCGGCGCTCGAGCCCGGCGACGAGCGCGACCCGCACGTGCTCGAGATGTTCCGCTCCGTCCCGCGCGAGAGCCTGCCCTACACCGAGTGCCTGAAGGACACCATCGCCCGTGCGTGGCCGTACTTCGAGCGCGAGATCAAGCCGCGCATGGAGGCCGGCGAGCGCGTCCTGATCGCCGCCCACGGCAACTCGCTGCGCGCCCTGTACATGCAGTTCGAGCACCTGACCCCCGAGCAGATCCTCGAGGTCAACATCCCCACCGGCGTGCCCCTGTCCTACACCTTCGACGAGGACTGGAACGTCATCGACAAGCACTACATCGGCGACCCCGAGACCATCGCCAAGAAGATCGATGCCGTCGCCAACCAGGGCAAGGCCAAGTAGGCTCGATTCCATCGTGACATGCGGCGCCCCGGGACATCTGCCCCGGGGCGCCTTTCTGTTGGGCTTGGGACGGCTTCGGGCCGGCGCGCGGAACGCGATTTGCGTTCGGCGTGGCATGGCAGCGGCGCGCGGAACGCGATTTGCGTTCGGCGTGGCATGGCAGCGGCGCGCGGAACGCGATTTGCGTTCGGCGTGGCATGGTAGCGGCGCACGGGACGCAATTGGCGTTCGATGCGGCATGGTAGCGGCGCGCGGAACGCGATTTGCGTCCGATGCGGCGGTTGGGCGGCGCGTGGAACGCGATTTGCGTCCGATGCGGCGGTTGGGCGGCGCACGGGACGCGATTTGCGTTCGGCGTGGCATGGTAGCGGCGCACGGGACGCAATTTGCGTTCCGTGCGGCACCGTGCGCGACCTCACCCCTACTCGTAGGTGCCGTCCTCGATGAGATGGGCGAACGAGCGGCCCGCCACCCAGCCAAGCACTCGGTCGCGCATGCCCTCGATGTCGAGCACGCCATGGGCAAAGCCCTTGCGCACCAGCTCGGGCGGGACGAACTCGTCGTACTTGTCAAAGACCGGCACCTCGCCCGGGTAGACCAACTCCAGGGGGTCGAACTCCTCGGCCACGGCCCCCGCGAGCGCCGAGAGGAACTCGTCGCCCGAGGCCTTCATGCGGAACTGGATGTAGTACGGGCGGCTCACGTCCATGCCCTTGATCCCCAGGCTCGCCGGCAGCTTGAGCTTCATGACGCGCTCCAGCGCGATGAAGGCGTAGGTCCCCAGCCACGGGAAGAGCACCCAGGTCTCGCCGCCCAGGTTGACGAGGGGCGAGGCGCAGGTCCCGGCCTCGCGGGCCACGTAACGAGCGTGCGCCAGGCGGGCGCGGGCGTTCTCGCGCAGGTAGGGATAGTCCTTGTGCTCGTCGAGCACCTGGCGCATGCGCTCGAGAATGCGGGTGTTGATGTCGCCCGGGCACTCGCCGAAGTACGCGGGCACCTTGCCCTTGACCGGGCTCACGTAGACAAGCCGCCGCTTGTGGTCGATGTCCTCGACGATCCAGACGGCGCCGGCTATGGCCAGCTTCTCGCCGGCGGGAGGCGGCATGACCACGGTGCCCAGCTCCTGGCTCTCGGAGCGCACCGTGTACTCCTCGCTCTCGACGAAGACGCCGTAGAAGCGGAAGTTGTTGGTCACGCGCTCGCCCGAGAGGCCCACGATGAGGCCGCCCGTCTCGGTGCGCTCGACGTGGCCTATCTCGAGCAGGTGGCGCAGGAGCAGCCGGTAGTCGTCCTGCGAGACGAGCGAGAAGGGCGAGAGCGACAGCACCCGACCGGCCAGCTGGGCCGCCGTGAGCTCGCCCTCCGAGGCCAGCGTCGCCATGGTCTGGTGGTAGAGCAGGCTGTAGCGCATCCGGCGGGTCTCGGGTGGCTCGACCCAGCGCTCCTCCAGGTAGAGCTGGACCAACGAGATGGCCTGGATGAGCTTCCAGGGGATGCTCTCGGGCATCATGGCACGCGGCTCGGGCGGGTCCTCGCGCTCGACGAACCACATCTCGGGCGGGGTCCCGCGCCTTCCCGTG
>SUUD01000179.1 GCA_015062715.1 Olsenella sp.
ATCCCTGGCGCACGCTGGTCAAGAAGTACCCCGTCGGCGCCATCGTCGAGGGCACCGTCACCAAGCTCGTCACCTTCGGCGCCTTCGTCGACCTTGGTGAGGGCATCGAGGGCCTGGTCCACATCTCCGAGATGGCCAAGACCCACGTCGACGCTCCCGCGCAGGTCTGCGCCGTGGGCGACAAGGTCCAGGTCAAGGTCATGGAGATCGACCTCGACCGTCGTCGCATCTCCCTGTCCATGAAGGCCGCTGCCGAGACCCTGGGCACCGAGGTCGAGGTCAAGCCGCTGGACAAGCCCGAGGAGGACGAGGCTCCCGCCGAGGAGGCCGCTTCCGAGGAGGCTCCCGTCGAGGAGTAGCGCCACGCTTCATCGCATGGTAGGGGAGGTCGTCCTGGTGACGGCCTCCCCTCTTTATGTCGCGTCATTGCGGCTGGGGCCGCCTGTCGGTTGTTCCCTTCGCGTAACAATCCCGATGCCACCGTCATGGTACCTTTACTAGTTAGGGTGCGGAACTTGGTGTTCCTGTCACCCCCGAAGGAAGGGAGTGGCGGTGAGAGACTTTCTCGTCAAGCGCACCGTCCAGGCGTTGGGCGTGATACTGGCCATCTCGGCCATCACGTTCTTCGTGCTGAACGTCGTGCCCGGCGACCCGGTGCGCATCATGCTGGGCGACCTCGCCTCGGAGGAGGCGCTCGAGATGACCCGGCATCGCATGGGCCTCGACCAGCCCATCGGCGTCCAGTACGTGAGCTGGCTCACCAACATGCTGCAGGGCGACTTTGGCACGTCGTACTTCCAGCGTGCGCCGGTGCTGCAGCTCCTCATGCGCGCGCTCTCGGTCACGGCGGTGCTTGCCGGCTGCTCGTACCTGTTCGCGCTCGTGCTCGGCATCACCATCGGCGTCGTGGCTGCGGTCAACCATGGCAACGCCATCGACCGCGCGCTCATGGCCTTCGCGGTCCTGGGCATCTCGGCCCCGGCGTTCTGGGTCGCCCTGCTACTGCAGATCGTCTTCGCGCTCAACCTCAAGTGGTTCCCCCTGTCGGGCACCAAGACGGCGCTTCACTTCGTCCTTCCGGTCATCGCTCTGGGCTCGCGCTACTTCGCCTCGATCGCCCGCGTGACCCGCACGGCCATGCTCGAGGTCCTGTCGCAGGACTACATGCGCACGGCCGAGGCCAAGGGCCTCAAGAAGTGGACGGTCATCCTGCGCCATGGCCTGCGCAACGCGCTCATCCCCATCATCACCATCGCCGGCACCCAGCTGGGCGACATCTTCACGGGCTCGATCCTGGTCGAGACCATCTTCTCCATGAACGGCATCGGAAGCCTCATGGTCAACTCGATCAACCAGCGCGACCTGCCGCTCATCCAGGGCGGCGTCATGTACATCGCACTCATCTGCGTGGTGGTGTACCTCATCGTCGACATCCTGTACGCCGTCGTCGACCCACGCATCCGCCTTGGGGGAGGTGAGGAGTAATGGCACTGCTCACCAGCGACAAGAACAGCGAGAAGGTCCAGGAGGCCGAACGCATCGCCCGCGAGGCGGGCGCGGCGGCGTCCAAGCGCGCATCCGAGAGCTACTGGGCCGTGAGCTGGCGCATCTTCCGTAAGAACAAGCTCGGCGTCGTGTGCCTGGGCATCGTCGCCCTGCTCGTGCTCGTGGCGCTGCTCGCGCCCGTCATCGCACCGTACGACCCGTATGCCCAGGACCTGGTCAACCGCCTTGCCGCGCCTGGCGCGGGGCATGTCCTGGGCACTGACGAGCTGGGCCGCGACATCCTCTCGCGCATCATCTACGGCTGCCGGATCTCGCTCTCCGTCGGCGTCATCTCGCAGGCAATCGCCCTTCTCATCGGCTTCTTCTCGGGCGTGGTCGCCGGCTACTTCGGCGGTCGCGTCGACGCGGTCATCAGCTTCGTCATCCAGGTCTTCTCGAGCTTCCCGTTCCTGCTGTTCGCCATCGTCATCATGTTCGTGCTGGGACCGGGCCTCATCAACCTCTACGTCGCCCTGGGTCTGCTCATGTGGACCACCACGGCGCGCCTGGTGCGTGGCGACGTCATGCGCCTCAAGGGCTCCGAGTACATCCAGTCGTGCATGCTCTCGGGCGGCAGCTCCTGGCGCATCATCACCAAGCACCTGCTTCCCAACTGCGTGTCGACGCTCATCGTCACCTCGACGCTGGGCATCCCCAACGCGATCATGAGCGAGGCGAGCCTGTCATTCCTCGGCCTGGGCGTCAACCCGCCCACGGCGAGCTGGGGCGCCATGATCAGCTCCAGCCAGGCCTACATCCAGGTGGTGCCCCTCTACAGCATCGCGACCGGCATCGCCATCATCATCACCGTCATGGCATTCAACCTCTTGGGTGACGCGCTGCGCGACGCGCTCGACCCCAAGATGCGCAGCTAAGGGGGTCAGGACATGGCAGACATCCAATACGACGCCACGGCCGGGCGGCCCCTCAACTCCTTCGAGGCCTACGGCATCGACGCGGCGGCCCGCAAGAACGAGGACGACCTCATCCTCGACGTCCACGACCTCTCGGTCACCCTGTTCACCGAGGACGGGGCGCTCCCGGCGCTCTCGGAGGTCACGTTCCGCATGCGCCGCGGCGAGACGCTCGCCGTGGTGGGCGAGTCGGGCTGCGGCAAGTCGATGACCGCGCTCTCGGTCATGGGCCTCCTGCCCCAGCCGCCCGCGCGCATCGTGGGCGGGTCCATCGACTTCGAGGGCACCGACCTCGCCAAGCTCTCCAAGGACGAGATGCGCGCGTATCGCGGCAACAAGATCGGCATGATCTTCCAGGAGCCCATGACCTCGCTCAACCCGGTCATGCGCGCCGGCCACCAGATCCGCGAGGGCATCCTCAACCACAACCCGGGGATGTCCAAGGCCGACGCCGACGCGCGCGCACTCGAGATGATCAGGCTCGTGGGCATCCCCGCCCCCGAGAAGGTCTTCGCGAGCTACCCGCACGAGCTGTCGGGCGGCATGCGCCAGCGCATCATGATCGCCATGGCGCTCGCGTGCCAGCCGGCCATCCTCATCTGCGACGAGCCCACCACGGCGCTCGACGTCACCATCCAGGCCCAGATCCTGCAGCTCATCGACCGCATGCGCCAGGAGCTCAGGACCTCGGTCATGCTCATCACGCACGACATGGGCGTGGTGTCCGAGATGGCCGACTGGGTGCTCGTCATGTACACGGGCCACGTGGTCGAGTACTCCACCGCCTACGAGATCTTCACCAACCCCAAGCACCCCTACACCCGGGGCCTCATCGCCTCCATCCCCGACGTGGGCGAGACCACGGCCGAGACGCTCTATGCCATCCCCGGCAACGTGCCCATGCTGTCCGACCTGCCCAGCGGCTGCCCCTTCAACCCGCGCTGCCCGCATGCCAAGGACATCTGCCGCTGCAGGCGGCCGGCCATGGAGCCTGCGGACGGCGACGAGAACCACGTCGTGGCCTGCTGGATGTTCTCCGACGAATGGGGTGAGTGACATGGCGGACCTCAAGCGCGCAGACGACACGATCCTGTCGGTGCGCAACCTCACCAAGCGGTTCCCCATCAAGTCCGGCCTGCTCAAGCGCACGGTGGGTGCCGTCCATGCGGTCGAGGACGTGAGCTTTGACGTGCATCGCGGCGAGACGTTCTCGATCGTGGGCGAGTCGGGCTGCGGCAAGTCGACCACCGGGAAGTGCGTGCTGCGCCTCATCGAGCCCACGTCCGGCTCGGTCACGCTCGACGGCCAGGACTTCCTGGCCCTCTCGGGCAACGAGCTCACCCGTGCGCGCCACAAGATGACCCTCATCTTCCAGGACCCCTACTCCTCGCTCAACCCGCGCATGACGGTGTCCGACATCATCGGCGAGCCCATCGACATCGCGGGGACGTATCCCACCAAGGCCGAGCGCGACGCCCGCGTCGAGGAGGTCATGGAGGCGGTCGGGCTCGACCTGGCCTTCAAGAACCGCTACCCGCACGAGTTCAGCGGCGGCCAGCGCCAGCGCATCGGCATCGCCCGCGCCATCGTGCTCGCGCCCGAGATCGTCATCTGCGACGAGCCGGTCTCGGCGCTCGACGTGTCGGTGCAGGCCAAGGTCATCAACCTGCTCCAGGAGCTGCAGGAGAGCATGGGCCTCTCGTACATCTTCATCAGCCACGACCTCTCGGTGGTCAAGCACATCTCCGACACGGTCATGGTCATGTACCTGGGGCATGAGATGGAGCTTGCCTCCAAGGAGGAGCTCTACGCAAACCCGCTGCACCCCTACACCAAGGCCCTGCTCGAGGTGGTCCCGCGCATCAGGACCGAGCGCATCCAGGACAAGAGGATTCTGGAGGGCGACGTGCCCAGCCCCACGCACCCACCCACCGGCTGCGTGTTCCACTCGAGGTGCCCGCACGCCACGGAGCGCTGCGCGGCCGAGGTGCCCCAGAGCGTCGAGGTCACGCCGGGCCACTTCTGCTCCTGCCACCTGTACGCGTAGGCCTTGTGCCACCAGAGCGACCGTGCCGCCTCGTCCCGGCCTGGGGCGGGGCGGCATCGCTATTGGGGGGCTCGCTACCGCACGCAGAAGAGCG
>SUUD01000017.1 GCA_015062715.1 Olsenella sp.
TCGACCCTGCGCGTGGCCGCGTTCTCCAACGCCGTCGGCATGTCCTACCTGGCGCTCGAGATTCCCTGGAACACCTTTGGCACCCCCACCAACACCACCTCGGCCCAGGTTGAGGTGGCCTACGTGGCCGCCATCCTGCTCGCCCTGTGGCTGCTGGGCCAGCTGCACGGCGGGCTGCCCGCCCTGGGCGTGGTCTTCTTCGCGTTCTGCGGCTTCGCCCAGCACCTCGTGCTCACCTTCAACAACTCCCCCGTCACCCCCTCCGACGTGCTCGCCCTGCGCACCGCGGCCGCGGTCTCGGGCGGTTACGTCTACACGGTGACCTCGCGCCCGCTGTTGGGCATCATGTGCGCCGCCGTGGGCATCGCCGGCCTGGCGTTCGTGCGCCCCATGCGGCGCGACGAGGACGATGAGCCCGAGGACCGCCTCCACGCTGCCCTGTGGCTGGCGCCGCGCGTGCTCTGCGGCATTGCCGGCGTCGCCTGCGCGGTCGGGCTGGCCGTGGCCCTCGCCCGGGTGAACCTCCTGTCGACCTTCGGCATCGCCATGGACTACTGGCCGTCCACCATCATGCAGACCTACAGCGAGCAGGGCCTGGCACCCACGTTCGTCTCGGCGGCGCAGGGCATGAGGATCCATCGCCCGGCGGGCTACACGCCCAGCATGGCCTCCGAGCTCGAGCAGCAGCTGTCGGACGCCTACGAGGCCACCGCCGACCGGACGGCCGCCATGCGCCAGTACACCGACGAGCAGCCCTCGATCGTCGTCGTCATGAACGAGACGTTCTCTGACCTCTCGACCCTCGACGGGCTCCACGCGAGCTACGCCGGCCCCACCTTCTTCAGGACCGGCTTCCCCGACGCCCTGTGCCAGGGCAGGCTCTACGTGTCGGTCAAGGGCGGCGGCACCTGCAACACCGAGTTCGAGTTCCTCACCGGCAACCAGTTCGCCTTCGTGGGCGTGGGCAAGAGCCCGTACGCCATGTACGACTTCACCAACGTCGACAACCTCGCCCGGCAGCTGGGCGAGGAGGGCTACCGCACCACCGCAATCCACCCCAACCTCCCCACCAACTGGAACCGCGAGAGCGTCTACGAGCAGATGGGCTTCGACCGCTTCGTCACCATCCAGGACTTCGCCGACGCCCCGACCTTCCACAACGGCGTGACCGACGCCGCCACCTATGACAAGATCATCGAGCTGCTCGAGTCATCCACGACGCCCCAGTTCATCTTCGACGTGACCATGCAGAACCACTCGAGCTACGACAAGGGGGACATCCCCGCCAGCCGGCTCACCCACGTGGTCCCGACCGACATCGACGACTCCGAATACAACGCCGAGCTCAACGAGTACCTCTCGTGCATCCAGGCGTCGGACGCCGACCTCAAGGCGTTCGTGGAGCGGCTCTCATCGCTCGACCGCCCGGTCATCCTCGTGTTCTTCGGCGACCACCAGCCCTACTTCACCAACTACTACAACGACGAGTTCTTCTCCGAGGACGAGGACCCGATCGAGCACCAATCGCGCGTGTACCAGACCGCCTACGTGATGTGGGCCAACTACGACGTCGCCGGAAGCGCGCAGGACGGGGCCGTCCTGGACACGAGCACCGGCTACCTCTCGTCCATGCTGCTCGAAGCCGCGGGAGCTCCACTTACCCGCTATCAGCAGGCCAAACTCCAGCTCCAGAAGAGCCTCCCCGCCGTCTACGCATATGGCTACCTCACACCCGACGGCACGTGGCACGCCCTCTCGGAAAGCGATGAGGCGCGCGACGACCTCGCCCGCATCCAGTACCTGGAGTTCGCGACCAAGGTCGACTAGGCCGCACCCGCCATCGCACCCACGACACGTGCCGACACGATGCGCGTCAATTTCGTTTTGCCATCCGTTGACCGATATTGGCAGGTCTTGAAAGATTTTGATTGATTTTGTATGAACTCGGTAGTATACTTGCTCAAAGATGGCGACGAGAGGGGGCGACATGCTGGCAGAGGAGCGCAAGGCGCACATCGTTGACTTCGTCAACTCCCATGGCGCGGCGACGCTCTCCGAGCTGTCCGAGCTCCTCGGCGCCTCCGAGTCGACCGTCCGCCGTGACGTCGAGTCGCTCTCGCGGGCCGGCCTGATCATGCGCGTCCATGGTGGCGCGACCAAGCTCTCCCCCTCCAACCTCGTCCTCGTCGACCAGACCTCGTCCGAGCGCCGTACCCTCAACGCGGCCCAGAAGGACGCCGTGGGCAGGCTCGCCGCCTCGCTCATCGGCCCCGACGACTTCGTCTACCTGGACGCCGGAACGACCACCGCCGCGCTGGTCGAGCACCTCTCCGAGACCCGCGCCACCTTCATGACCAACTCCCTGCCCATAGCGCAGCGCCTGCTCCAGCGCGGGTGCCGAACCCTCGTGCCTGCGGGCGAGGTCAAGCCCGTGACCGAGGCCATCGTGGGCGAGGTCGCCGTCGAGTCGCTGCGGTCCTACCACTTCACCATCGGCTTCTTCGGCACCAACGGGGCCGACGTCCGCACCGGGTTCACCACGCCCGAGCTCAGCGAGGCGTCCGTCAAGCGCTGCGCCCTCGAGCACACGCTCCATCCCATCGTCCTGTGCGACGCGAGCAAGTTCTCGAAGGTCTCGCTCGTGACCTTCGCCGACTTTGGGTCGGCGAGCATCATCTGCGACCATGCGCCCGACGACGTGCGCGCGGCCATGGCCGAGGCCCAGCAACGCAAGGCAACCATCGAATTGGTGGAGGTGGCATAGGCAATGATTCATACCGTCACGTTCAATCCCTGCCTGGACTACATCGTGAGGCTCGACGAGCTCAAGCTCGGGGAGGTCAACCGAGTCACGTACGAGAACGTGCTGCCCGGTGGCAAGGGCATCAACGTCTCCATCGTCCTCAAGAACCTCGGCCACGAGAACCGCGCCCTGGGATTCGTCGCTGGCTTCACGGGCGACGAGATCGCCGCGCGCCTGGAGCGCCATGGCGTCACCGCCGACTTCATCCAGGTGGCCGAGGGCATGAGCCGCATCAACATGAAGGTCAAGGCCCTCGAGGAGACCGAGATCAACGGCATCGGCCCCAACATCCTGCCCGCCGACGTCGACGCGCTCTTCTCCAAGCTCGACGAGATCGCCCCCGGCGACACGCTCGTTATCTCGGGCTCGGTGCCTGCCGTCCTGCCCGACGACATGTACCAGCGCATCATGGCCCGCCTCGAGGGGCGCGGCATCCGCATCGTGGTCGACGCGACCCGCGACCTGCTCGTCAAGGTGCTCCCCTACCACCCGTTCCTCATCAAGCCCAACAACCACGAGCTGGGCGAGATCTACGGCGTCACCCTGCGCACCAAGGACGAGGTCATCCCCTATGCGCAGAAGATGCACGAGGCTGGCGCCAGGAACGTGCTCGTCTCGATGGCTGGCGAGGGCGCAGTGCTCGTGACCGAGAACGGCGACGTCCTCACGAGCGAGGCCCCCAAGGGCACCCTGGTCAACTCGGTGGGCGCCGGCGACTCCATGGTCGCGGGCTTCCTCGCGGGCTACGTCGAGGGCAAGGGCGACTGCGAGCGCGCGTTCCGCTGGGGACTCTGCACAGGTTCGGCCAGCGCCTTCTCGCCCGACCTCGCGACCCGCGAAGAGGTCGAGGCGCTCCTCAAGACCCTCTAGGCACCACCCGGCCATGCGTGGCCGGACGCAATAGGCAAGCAAAGGCACGATGAAGGTAAGAAGGGAGTAGTCACGTGAAGATCACTGACCTGCTCAAGCCCGAGGGCATCCGGGTTGGCGTCGAGGCCGCCGACCGCATGGACGCCATCGACAAGCTCATCGAGCTGCAGGACGCCAGCGGCAACATCTCCGACAAGGAGGCCTACAAGGCTGGCATCCTCGCGCGCGAGGAGGAGTTCCCCACGGCCGTGGGAGAGGGCATCGCCATCCCGCACGCCAAGGTCGCCGCGGTCGTCAAGCCCGGCCTTGCGGCCATGACCGTCCCCGGCGGCGTCGACTGGGACGCCCCCGACGGCGAGCCCAGCGACCTCATGTTCATGATCGCCGCGCCCGAGGGTGAGAACAACACCCACCTCGAGATGCTCGCCAAGCTCTCGCAGCTCCTCATGCACAAGGAGTTCGCCGACAAGCTGCGCGCCGCCACCACGCCCGCCGAGTTCCTCGCCGCCATCGACGAGGCCGAGGCCGAGCGCGACGCCGCCGACGCCGCCAAGGCTGCCGCCGCGGCTGCCCCCAAGCCCGCCGAGGCCGCTGCCGACGCCTGGCCCAAGATCCTGGCCATCACCGCCTGCCCCACCGGCATCGCCCACACCTACATGGCCGCCGAGAACCTCGAGAAGAAGGCCGCCGAGATGGGCCTCACCCTCAAGGCCGAGACCCAGGGCTCCGCTGGCGCCAAGAACGTCCTGACCGCCGAGGAGATCGAGCACGCCGAGGGCATCATCATCGCCGCCGACAAGAACGTCGACCGCGCCCGCTTCGCCGGCAAGCAGGTCTACTCCACCAACGTCTCCGCGGGCATCAACGACCCCGAGCGCCTCATCAACATCATCATGAACCACGAGGCGCCCGTCCAGGAGGGCACGGTCGTGTCCGCCTCGAGCGCGGCGGCCGAGGGCGACTCGCTGGGCCACACGATTTACAAGCACCTCATGAACGGCGTCAGCCACATGCTGCCGTTCGTCGTCGGCGGCGGCATCCTGATTGCCATCGCCTTCCTCATCGACGGCTTCCTGGCCCCCGACGCGGGCGCCGACTTTGGCGTCGCGACCCCGGCCGCGCACTTCTTCAAGCAGGTCGGCGGTGACGCCTTCGGCTTCATGCTGCCCATCCTGGCCGGCTACATCGCCATGTCCATCGCCGACAGGCCCGGCCTTGCCGTGGGCTTCGTGGGCGGCACGCTCGCCAACGCCGGCTACAGCTGGGGCTGGCTCGGTGGCGGCAGCGCCATCGGCGGCGGCTTCCTGGGCGCCCTGTTCGCCGGCTTTGCCGCGGGCTACTTCGTCAAGTGGCTCGAGAAGGCCTGCGACGCCCTGCCCGACTCCCTCGAGGGCATCAAGCCCGTGCTGCTCTACCCGCTGCTGGGCATCCTGGGCATCGGCATCGTCATGTTCACGGTCAACCCGCTCTTCGCCGCCATCAACACGGCCATGACCGGCTTCCTCAACGGACTGGGCACCTCCAACCTGGTCCTGCTCGGCGCCATCGTCGGCGGCATGATGTCCATCGACATGGGTGGCCCGTTCAACAAGGCCGCCTACGTCTTCGGCACCGCCATGCTCGCCGAGGGCACCGAGGCCGGCAAGGTCATCATGGCCTCCGTCATGGTCGGTGGCATGGTTCCGCCGCTGGTCATCGCCCTGTCCACCACCCTCTTCAAGAACAAGTGGTCCGAGGACGACAAGAAGGCCGGCCTGGTCAACTACATCATGGGCCTGTCCTTCATCTCCGAGGGCGCCATCCCGTTCGCGGCCGCCGACCCCGTCCACGTGATCCCGTCCTGCATCATCGGCTCGGCCGTCGCCGGCGCCCTCTCCGCGCTCTTCGGCTGCACCAGCCCGGCCCCGCACGGCGGCTTCTGGGTCATCCCCATCATCGGCAACCCCGTGATGTACGCCGTCGCGCTCATCGCCGGCTCCGTCGTGGGCATGCTCATCCTGTCCTTCTGGAAGAAGGCCTACGTCGAGGAGTAGGGTCACTCCCATAAGCGTCACGAGCAAGGGGGCGCCCGCAGCTGCGGGCGCCCCCTTCGTCTGTGCGGGATGCGCCTAGCGCACGTCCCACGTCGCGTGGCTGAGCGGGTGGTCGGCCGTGAACTCGTCACAGACGAGCCGCACGTCGGGCACGTAGGCTGGGAAGAGCGTGACCGGGTACTCCAGCGTGGGCTCGGAGAACATGGCGACGCGCAGCACCGTGTGCTTCCACGAACCGGTGGCGATGATGTACACCGCGCGCTTGGCCGAGAGCATCGTCTTCATGCCGAGCGTGAGCATCATCGGGTTGCACAGGTCGTAGCAGCCACCAAAGTCACGCTCGGAGTACTGGATAATGTTGTCGGGCGTGACGTAGACCACGCGCGTGCGCGAGCGCGCGTACTGCTCGAGGGTCACGCGCTGGTAGGGGTCGATGGGGGTCTCGTTGTTGGCCACGAGGCCCTTGTAGCCCACGCCCGCCCAGACGGTGTCGATGCCACCCAGCTCCTCGCAGAGGCGGTCTGGCCGGTCGAGGTCCTCAAGGCGCGGGAAGATGCGCTGCTCCTCGGGCACGTTGAGCTCGGGGTCGATGCGGTCGTAGAACTGATGGCGCATGCGCCCCTCGCAGCTCATGGGATGCACCTCGAGCGGATAGGGACGGCCTTCCCAGTCAAGGCACTCGTCCATCTGGAAGACCCAGAGGTCGCGCAGGCTGATGCGATCGCGGTTGACACGCTCGATGAAGGCCGGGTAGTGCGCGGCGGGACCCGACCCCAAGACCCACTTGGTGGGCAGGCCCGCCTCGTTGTTGCGGATGAGCTCCTCGCACATGAGGTCCGCGACGACGCGGTTGACGTGCTCGCGGTCGGGCTGCATGTCAAACGCGACCTTGCTCTCGGGGTGGCCTGCCAGCTCCTCCTTGGGAATGGTGCACCAGCGCAGCATGTCCTCCCGGCTGATTCGATACTCCTGCATGTGCTCCTCCTCTACCTCGGCTTTGTTCGTGTCAGATGCAGATGTCATGCGCGCGGGCGAAGTCCTCGACCTCCGCCGGCGCAGAGTAGCCCGGCAGGCAGTCGCGTCGCGTGACCGAGAGCGCGGCATAGGCGCGTGCCCAACGGCAGGCGTCGACAAGCGCGTCGCCCGCGATGAGCCTGGCCACCGTCGCCGCCATGAAGCCGTCGCCAGCCCCGCTCGCGTCAATCGCCTCGACGCGCACCGGCTCGACGTGCGTGAACGCGTCGCCCTCGAGCACGACGGCCCCATCGGCCCCAAGCGTCACCACGATCGTCTTGCAGCCGCTTGCCTCGGCAAGGGAGCGGCAAAGCCCCTCCACGTCTCCCGCGCAGAGCCCTGCGGGATTGCGTCCCAGCAGCAGGCACAGCTCGACCTCGTTCACAAAGAGGAGGTCGCAGCCCACGAACGGCAGGTCGATGCCCCCGTCGGGGACGGGGCTGGGATTGAAGACCGTCCGCATGCCCATCTCGTGGGCTCGGCGCATGGCGGGGAGCACGAGCTGGTGGCGCACCTCGAGGCCGCACACGAACCACTCCGCCTCTGCCAGTCGTTCCAGGGCACCCATGACCTCGTCCTCGGTGAGATGTGCGCTCGAGCTCTCACCCGTGATCATGATGTTCTGGCCGTCATCGGCGACAAGCCCAATGCCCTGGCCCGTCGTCACCGCCGGGTCACGGAGAAGCTCCGAGAGGTCGACCCCGGCCTCTTCCATCCAGGCGGCATCGCGCCTCCCCGCCTCGTCGCAGCCAATCTTCCCGATGATGGCCGTGGGCACGCCCAGCCTGGACAGGGCCACCGCGACGTTGCCGCCCTTCGCGAGGTCCTCTGACATGAGCATGCCGTGCATCATGACGGTCTCGTTGGCATGGGGAAGGCGATGGACGAGGATGTCAAACCCTCCCCCGATGTTGTTCAGCACGACGACCTGCGGCTCTCCCACGGCAGCTGACCTCCCCCGCCCGACGACCTGATCTAACAATCCATAACATTATATATCGTCTTATAGTATCGAGGGACGACTGGCCCCGCAGGCGTCACGAGCAAGGGGGCGTCCGCAGCCGCGGGCGCCTCTTTTCCTGCTGCGCGCCCCAAGCCGCCCCGGTTTGGGTACCATGTCCTCAGGAAGCGCATGCCACCCAGAACCAGAAACGCAGCACGAGGAGGCATCCATGTACTGTCCCTATTGTGGCAAGCCCATCGATGACGGCATCCCCTACTGCCCCTGGTGCGGCGGCGGCCTGAGAGAGGACACCTCCTCCCCCATCCCCGACTCGGTCTTCGCAGACGGCCATGGCCCGGCGCCCACGGCGCCCGCCGAGGCCGAGGGAGATACCCCCACGGCTGAGACCAGGCCCGCGACGCAGCACATCTCCTCCCCCAAGGCGGTGCCCCTGCGTCGGGGCTCCTCGCGCGGCGGCTCCTCGCGAAGGGGCACCCCGCGCTACTCCGACGACCCCGACAACTCCGGCGCCGGCAGGCTACTCATGGGACTCGCCATAGCCGCTTGCGCCCTGGCCGCCGTGTTCCTCGTCTGGACCAGGGGCTGCTCGCGCCTCTCGCCCGCACCGGTCGAACCCGCCCCGGCAGAGCAGGAGGCCGTCGAGCCCGAGGCGCAGGAGTCGCAGGCCGAGGCCGAGGCGCCCGAGGACGAGCCCGCCGAGCAGGAGGCGACCGAGGCCGACAAGGTCAAGGCGAGCCTCGCCGAGTACACCTGGGAGGAGCTCTCGGCCATCTCCGCGAAGATCAGCGCCGCGCCCAACCGTGACGAGGCCATCGCGATCGCCCAGTCCTACAACCTGGTCGACGCCGCCGGGACCCCCACCGGGGACACGATCGCGGTGACCCTCTCCGACGGCTCCACCCTGCGCGTCTTTCTCGCGGACGTCTACCACGACGACCTCGTGGGCGGTGGCAAGGCGGGCCTCACCTTCCTGTCGTGGAACCTGCCGCTGTCTCACCGCATGAACGCCGACGACACCAACATGGGCGGATGGGCGAGCTCGGAGATGCGCTCCTGGCTGGCGAACACCGCCCTGGGGATGCTTCCCAATGACCTGCACACCGCCATTCGCCCCGTGATCAAGATGACGAACAACACGGGCAACACCCACGACACGACGTCGGTCACCATGACCGAGGACTCGCTGTGGATTCCCTCGGTCAACGAGGTGGCCGGTGACGTGAGCTGGGTCTGGAGCTCGGACGCCGACAACTCCGGTGGCTATAACGCGGTGCTCAACGCGGAGGGCGACCAGTACGCGGTCTTCGCGCAGTCGGTCACCGAGACGGACGGGCCCAACGCGGCGCTCGCCCTGCGCAGCGACGGCTCGTCGTCGTGGTGGCTGCGCACCTCCTCCGCGAGCGTGACCAGCAACTACCGCTACGTCACCGAGGACGGCAACCCCTGCGGGTTCGGGAACGCCTCGGGAGAGCGCGGCGTCTGCATCGGCTTCTGCCTGTAGCGACAAGCTCGTGCGATACAGGGGCGGGCCCCTCCGAGGAAGGGCCCGCCTGTCTTTGTGGGGTATCTTCCGGCAGAACTACATCCCAGAGGGGCGCGGGGGGCCGGCGGTGCCGTTCCCGCCCTGCTGATAGGGCTGGTACGGCACCTGCTGCTGCGGGGCGGCCTGCCCGTGCGACACCGAGCGCGGGGCGTCCTGCCTCGAGGGGTCGACGACGGGGACGGCCGGCGCCTGCTGGGGCGCTACGGGAGCCGGCGCCTGCTGAGGCATGACGGGGGCCGGTGTCCGCGCAACGCCTGGCGTCGGGACCGCCGCCCACGCCTGCTGCGGCGCGACCGGGGCCTGCTGCATGACGGGCGCCACCCGCATGGGTGCGGAGCCGACGCCAGCCGCGGCGGGGGCGGCGTAGAGGGCAGGCCTCACGAAGGGGCCGTAGTTGGGGGCGTCAAGGCTGCGGATGATCTTCACCGTGCGCACGATGAGCGGCAGGTAGACCAGGATGGTGATGACGTAGACCCCAATCGTCTCCAAGGCCTCGCTGGCGTCGGTCGAGACGTAGTCGGTCGAGAGTGCGGTCTCCATGGCCCCAAACATGACCTCGGGGACGATGAGCATGAAGTCGGAGAGGCCGTGCACGATGGACACGCCCCACAGGTCGCGCTCCTTCGTGGCGATGATGGCCCAGGTGAAGCCGCAGATGCCCGTCTGGATGGTCTTGAGTGCCATCTGCACGAAGCCCAAGGGGTTCATCTCGGAGGGGTCGGGCGGCAGGACGTGGAACAGGCCGAAGACGAGCGACGACACCAGGGCGCACATCACGATCGACCGGCGCGTCTTTCCGAAGCGCGCCAGCAGGGGCCCGTTGATGAGGCCGCGGAACATGCCCTCCTCGCACAGGCCGATGCCCAGGCACAGCAGGGCCGTCATGATGAAGTCGCCAAACCAGCCGCGGGCGAGCGACTCGCCCTCCGACGCATACTCGAAGATGGTGATCCCCATGAGCGCGACGTCGAGCAGCAGCAGCCACCAGCAGTCCTTGATGGCGTTGAGCACCTTGCGGTCGTCGATCCGCAGCCAGCTCAACCCGCCGAGCACGGCGATGGCGACGAGCGCGAACAGCGCGCTGATGAGCTCGTAGGCGGTCTCCTCGACGAGCAACTCGTCGGAGATCGCGAACGCGATGGCCACGGCGATGCCCTGGCCCACCAGGACGACGCCAAAGAGGACGAGGCCTATGAGCAGCTTGGGCCAACTGCCCGAGAAGGGCTTGGGCTGCGTGGGGACGTACTGCGCCTGGGGCGCGGCCTGCACCGGGGCCTGCGGAACCTGCTGGGCGCCCGTCGGTATCTGGTTGCTGTCCATGTCACTCCTTGCGGCGCCGGGGCGCCAACGCTTCAGATGGTACGAGAGACATTATGCCCGAGTCGCGCCCGTCCATGCGCTGCGATGCGCGACGCGACACCTCCTTCGCGGCGCGGGCCGCCGGCCTCACGGCCGCCACTGCTGCTGGGCGGGGCTCTCGTTGGTCCAGTCGGCAAGGTAGCCGCGGTCGTCGATGGCGCGCATCACGGCGTCGTAGCCACGCGTCTCGTACTCGATGTCCTTGAGGTAGATGCGCACCGAGGCGATGACGCCGTTCGCCGTGGAGCCCATGAAGCGGACCTCGGTGGGCTCGCCGGAGCCCAGGGCGCGCTTGCGCAGCGCGTCGTCGGCCAGGCGCTGGATGTCCTCCGCCACGCGGTCGAGGTCGAGGCCGGGCTTGATGTCGCAGGTGATGTCGTAGCGCCGGGACATCTTGCCGTCGCGGCGCAGGAGGACGCCGCTCATGAGGGTCGCATTGGGAATGACGTGGGGGTCGCCATCCCTGTCGCGCAGGACCGTCTCGCGCCAGCTGATGTCGAGCACCTCGCCACGCATGTCCCCCACCTCGATCTGGTCGCCGACCACGAAGAGGTGCTCCATCACGATCTGGAGGCCCGCGACGAAGTTCCTGATCACGTCCTGGAGCCCCAGCGAAACCAGCAGGGTCGTGAGGCCGAGGGCCTGCGCGATGCCGGTCATCTCGAACTCGAAGATGTTCTCGCCCACGAAGTAGGTCGCGAACACGATGAGGGCGGCGCGGACCATGTTGACGAAGAGGGAGGCCTCCCCCACCGCCGTGTTGCCGAAGGCGGCGCGGATGGCGCGCTCGGCGAGGTTCGAGACGATGATGGTCATCACGATGACGACGACGAGTAGCAGGGCGTCGCCGGCCTCTTCGGCCGTGGGCAGGCGGGGGACGGCGAGGGCGAGGTACAAGGCCATGTGAATGTCCTGTCTTACGTGAGGTGCGTGGGCTCCCTCAGGATAAGCGTTTGCAGGACGTCTGGCCGCGAGATGCCGCTCTTGGCGGGTCATTCCGCATTTCTGGAACGAATTGGCCCGCCCGCAGGGCGATAATAGATACTTGGCAAGCTTTCAGCTACGTTCAGGAGATCGCATGGACGCAACATCGCTTAAGACGTTCCGGGCACTCGGCGACATCAACCGGACGGTTTCGCAGGCAAACTCCCTCGACGAGGCCATCAAGGGCAGCCTCAAGGTGGTGCAGGAGAGCCTCGGCGCCGAGCTGGTCGTGGTCTGGTACTACGACGAGCAGGGGGACAAGCGCCTCCACCCCGAGTTCTGGACCGGCCCGAACGACCTCACCTCCATCAGCCACGCCGTCGGCGAGGGTGCCGTGGGCAAGGCCTACCAGAGCCAGCAGGCCGTGCGCTCGCTGTGGTTCGAGACCAGCCCGGACCCGGTGACCCAGGGCGACTTCGCCGGCATCGAGGTCCGCTCCGCCGTGTGCGCGCCATTCTCGAGCGTGCACGACGACTACGGCGTCATCCAGGTCGTCAACAAGGTCGGCGGCGGGCGCCTCAGCGACGAGGACGCCGACGTCATCGAGATCATGAGCATGGTCGTGGCGCAGGCGGTGTCCGACAACGAGGGGCGCTTCGAGGCCTGGCAGCACGGCCCGACCATCATGGAGCTGCGCGGAATCACGCGCGAGTTCCAGAACGGCGACACCATCTCCAAGGTCCTGCGCGGCGTCAACCTCGACGTCTACGAGGGCGAGTTCCTGGTCCTGCTCGGCGAGTCGGGCTGCGGCAAGTCGACCCTGCTCAACATCATCGGCGGCATGGACCGGGCCACGGCGGGCTCGTTCCGCTACCTCCACCAGGACCTCAGCGCGGCGGACCAGGCGACCCTGACCGAGTACCGCCGGCACAACATCGGGTTCATCTTCCAGAGCTACAACCTCATGCCCAACCTCACCGCCTACCAGAACCTCGCCCTCATCGCCGACCTGGTGGACGACCCCATGCCCATCATCGAGGCGCTCGAGAGCGTGGGGCTCGCCTCGCGCGCGAAGAGCTACCCGTCCCGGCTCTCCGGCGGCCAGCAGCAGCGGATCTCGATCGCCCGCGCCCTGGTCAAGCGACCGCGCGTCATCCTCGCCGACGAGCCCACCGCGGCACTCGACTACGCAACGTCGATCGAGGTGCTCTCGACCCTCGAGGAGGTGATCGCCCAGGGCACCACGCTCGTCATGGTCACGCACAACGAGGAGATAGCGCGCATGGCAAACCGCGTGGTCCGCCTGCGCGGCGGCCAGCTCCACGAGGTGACCGTCAACCGCCACCCCGTGCACGCCACGGACCTGGTCTGGTAGGTGACCATGAAGCCATCACGCATCACGGAGCTGCTCGCGAACGTCCGCTCGACGTTCGTCTCGTTCTTCTCCATCGTCATGTTCGTCACGCTCGGCGTGGGCCTGTTCCTCGGCATCCGCGGGGCGGCCGTATCGCTCGAGCGCGCCGCGTCCATCGCCTACCGCGACGGCGCGTTCCACGACGTGGAGGTGGCCTTCCCCTACGGCCTGGACGACGACGTCCTCCGCGCCATCCAGGGCCTCGACGGCGTCGACCTGGTCGTGCCCTGCTACCTCTCGTACCAGACCCACGAGGCGGACGGCGTGGGCCATGCCGTCGTCGTGCACTCGCTCACCGAGGACGTCGACCTGTGCGCTGTGGCGGAGGGCTCCCTGCCCAGCCAGGCCGACCAGGTCGCCATCAGCGCGGGCTACGCCCAGGCCCACGGGATCGGCGTGGGCGACTCGCTGAGCCTCGCCCACGACGCGACCGACGACGCCGACCCGGACGGGATGCGCTTCCTCACCTGCGGGGACTTCACCGTGACCGGCATCGTCTCGAACCCGTACTACCTCGCCCAGTCAAACCTCATGCTCGGCATGACCGACACGGGCACGAACGTCGAGGCCTTCGCCTACGTCACCGACGACGCCTTCGACGCCGCGGCCTTCGACGGGCGCCACCCGCGCGCGCTGGTGCGCTCGTCGGCGCTCGCTTCGCTCGACCCCTTCTCGGAGGAGTACCGGGAGCAGGCCAACGAGCTCCGCGACACCCTGGTCGCGCTGGGCGAGCCGCGCGCCCAGGCACGCTTCGACGCCATCAAGGCCGCCGCCCAGGCCCAGGTCGACGAGGCCCAGAAGCTCGTCGACGAGGGTGCGGCGCAGCTCGACGAGGCTCAGGACATGATCGCCGAGGGCGAGGACGCCCTCGTCAGCGGCCAGGCGCAGATCGACGCTGCCATCGCGCGACTCGCGAGCGGCGAGGCGAGCTATGCCACGACGAAGGCCCAGGGCGAGCAGATGCTCTCGACCATGCGCAGCGGCCTCAGCAGCCTGCAGGCGGCCCACGACGAGGCCAAGGGCAGCCTGGCCAGCCAGCAGCGGAACCTCGACGCAATCAGCTCCGAGGTGCGGGCCTACCAGCAGGCGCAGGAGCAGTTCGCCGAGGACATGGCGGAGGAGCAGTCGGAGCTCGACGACATCGACGCCCAGTACGAGGAGGGCGCCATCACCGAGGAGGAGCGCCAGCAGCAGCGCCAGGAGGTCATCGACCGCATCAACAACCGCATCGGCGAGTTCGAGTCGCGCATGTACGACTTCCCCACCATCGTCGAGCACTACCCCATCCTGGTCAACCTGCCGCGCCTTTCCTACGGCGACACGAGCGCCATGGACGAGAACAACTCCAACGCCCAGATGGCGGCCGCCGGCGCCGAGCTGCTCATCGAACAGGCGCAGCGCGAGCTCGACGCCATCGCCGCACACGTCGACGACCTCGGCCGCCAGCTCGACAGCGGCTGGTCGCAGTACCATGCCGCCGAGGCCAACCTCGCCAACTCGCTCGCCTCGGCCGAGGGGCAGATCGCCGACGGCCGCGACCAGGTCTCCGCCGGCCAGGCCGAGCTCGACCAACGCACCGACGAGCTCGAGCAGGGCAAGGAGCTCGTGGAGGAGCGCGCCTCCGAGCTCGAGGAGGGCCGGGCGCGCGTCGCCGAGGCCCAGGACCTGGTCGACTCGATGACCTACATGAGCTGGATCGTGAGCACGCGCTCGACGGCCAGCGGCTCGATCGCCCTCACCAACATCGTCAACCTCACCGACAACCTGCGCGTCGCCATGGCGACGCTGTTCGTGGTGGTGGGCCTGCTCGTCTGCTACTCGGCCATCTCGCGCATCGTCCACGAGCAGGTCACCCAGATCGGCACCAAGAAGGCCGTCGGCTTCCGTGACGGCGAGGTCACCAGCGGCTACCTCGCCTACACCGCCCTCGCCACGGTCCTCGGCCTGGCCCTGGGGGTCGCCACCTCCGCCTTCGTGGTGCAGGGCATCCTCTACCCCAAGCTCGCGGGCAGCTTCGACATGCCCCGCGTGGGCCCGAGCCTCTCGGCGCCCGACACGGCGCTCATCGGCGCCGTCGAGCTTGTGCTGCTCCTCGCCTGCACCTGGCTCGCGTGCCGGTCGGTCCTCAGGCGCAGCGCCGTGGAGCTGCTCGCCGGCGAGCAGGCGGGCAACGGCACCACCCGCTTCTACGAGCGCTGGGCCGCCTGGAGGCGCCTGCCGCTGCTCACCCAGACCATGATCAACAACTGCGTGAGCGACCCGCGCCGCGTCTTCGCCACGGTCATCGGCGTGGCCGGCTGCACGGCGCTCATCGTCACCGCGACCACGCTCGACGGCAACATCACCCGGAGCCTCGAGCGCCACTTTGGCACGGTCTACGACTTCGACGCCACCGTCTCGTTCGACCCCGAGGACGAGGGTGCCGTCGAGCGCGTCCGACAGGCCGTGGAGGGCGTGGGCGGCAGCTGCGCCGAGGTGCGCAGCGCCATGTTCCTGCTCGAGGACGAGGGCGAGCCCGCCTACGAGAGCATTCTCGTCCCCACCGACGACGACTCGTTCGCGAGCCTCTTCCACCTCAACGTCGTTCCCTCCGGGGGCGTCGCCCCCACGCAGGGCGCCTGGCTCAGCCAGTCGCACGCCGACCACCGCGACCTGCACGTGGGCGACCACATCACCGTGTGCACGGTCACCGGCCAGCGCTACCGGCTCACCATCGCCGGCTTCTTCACCTACTACCTGCCCAACAACATGATCGTGATGAGCCCGGACTACTACGAGCAGGTGTTTGGCTCGCCGGCGACGCCGAACGCCCTCATCGCCACGACGGGCACCGCCGATATGGACGGGCTCACCGCGGCAGTCTCGGACGTCGAGGGCTTCCGCTCCATCAAGGACGAGCGGGCGAGCGTCGCCAACATCGTGGGGCTCTTCAAGGGCGTCACCTCGACCGTCGTCGCCATCTACGTCGCGCTCTCGGCGGTCATGGCCCTCATCGTCCTGCTCAACCTCGACCACATGTTCATTGACGAGAAGAAGCGAGAGCTCATCGTCCTCATGATCAACGGGTTCTCCGTGCGCGACGCGAAGGCCTACATCTACCGCGACGCCATCGTCATGACCGCCATCGGCATCGTACTGGGCGTCTGGCTCGGCATCGTGATGGGGTCGACGACGGTCGGGGCCGTCGAGTGGCAGAGCTGCTCGTTCATGAAGGACGCCTACCTGCCGGGCTGCGTCCTGGGGGCCGTGATGTCGGCCGTGTTCGCCATCGCGATGATGCTCGTCGCCCTGAGGCGCATCCCGCGGTTCTCGCTCACGGACATCTCGCGCTACTAGGGTGCCAGGAAGAGGGATGCGGGGCCGCGGCGTTCGCGCCGCGGCCCCGTCGCGTTTGGGACGTGTTGCCCTACTTGGGCGCCTTGGCGCTCCCCCGCGCCCGATATGGCAGGTAGAACAGGGTGATGAGCCCCACCGCCAGCGCGCTGATGATTGCGATGTAGGCGTACCACTGCCACATCTCGGCGAGCGGGATGCCGATGGGCGTCCGGAAAGTGAAGAAGAAGTTGGGCGTGTTCTCCACGCTCAGCAGCGTCGTGCCCTGGTAGGTGACGTAGGCGAAGGCCGAGTTGAGGTAGATCGAGGCGAGGCCCAGGGCGAACAGGATCGCGAGCGTCGAGTACAGGTGCGAGAAGCGGATGTCGACCTCGCCCGAGCGCGCGATGTAGACGCCGAGCACGACGAGCATGGTGTGGTAGACGAAGAACTGGTAGCCGATGGGGTGCGTGAAGGCCTGCGAGGGCTCGATGCCGTTGGTGAAGATCGACGGGAGCAGCAACGCAAGGGAGGCGCCGATGATGCAGGTGGGGTACATGAACGCGAGCAGCGTCTCGCGCCGGCGCTCGCTCTCGGCAAAGCGCACGTAGAAGATCATGAGGATCTGGATCGAGCACAGGTGGAAGGGCAGGTGGCGCCATTCCATGAACATGTGCATGGCGCTGCCATCGGCCGAGGGAACCATCTGTATGTACGAGAACACCTTGATGAACTCGGAGAGGGCGCAGAGCACGCAGGCGGCCGAGAGGACCTGCCTGAGCGGCGGCCTCCTCTGGAGCATGGCATGGAGCGACACGAAGATGACCAAGATGCAGATGGCTAGCCAGATGAGGTGCTGGATGCTGAACATGGAGCTCTCCCCGCCTTGTGACGCATATGTGCCGTGTGGTGCCTCGCATATTGTAAGCCCGCCCCGTCGGTCAAGAGACAGAAAACGGGTGGGAGGTGGCGGGTGATGAAGACCCGGGGGCGACGGGGTCCCTGCGTGCAATCGGCACACGCGCGCGCTAACATGGCGTGGTCAAGAATCGCGGGCGCGACCCGCGTCAC
>SUUD01000180.1 GCA_015062715.1 Olsenella sp.
CGCCCGGGTGGAGGCCGATGCCGCGGCGGGCGACACCATCACCGTCACCGGCCCGCGCGTGGCCGAGGCGGGCAGCGTTGTGCGCGTCATCCGCTCGCAGACCGCCTTCGACGAGGTTGACCGCGCCCTCTCGCGTGTGGTGGCCAGGCGCAGGCCCGTGCGGGTGCGCGTGCGCTGTCACCTTGGCGAGCCGCTCGAGGTCTCGCTCGAATGCGTGGACGGCTCCGCGTCCGCCGTGGCGCACGGCCCCGTTGTCGAGGCCGCCCGCACGCGTGCGCTCGTCGAGGCCGACCTCGCGGAGCACGTCTGCCGCATGGGGGCCACCGCCTTCGAGCCCGCCTCGTGCGAGGTGGAGCTCGACGAGGGCTGCGGCATGGGATTCTCGACCGTCCATGCCGTGCGTGCCGAGGCGTGCGCCCTGCTCGAGAAGGCCATCCTGGCACCCTGGGACGGGCGCACCCTGCCTGCACCCGCCCTGCCGGGACACGCCGACCAGCGCGCCGCAGCCGCCTCGTCCCCCGAGCTCTGCGTCCTCGTCGCCTCGCCCGACGCCGCCCGTGCCGCGGTCGCCGCGGGGGCCGATGTGGTCTACGCGACGGCCGACGACCTCGCGGAGGACCCCGCCGCCTGGCCGGCGGACGTCGTCCCCGTGCTCGACGAGGTCTGCCGCGAGGCCGACCACGTGCGCCTCGACGCCCTCGTGGCGCCTGGCGCGCGCGTGGCCGTGGGCAACGTCTCGAGCCTCGTCCTCGCACGCGAGCGTGGGGCGGCGGCAGAGCTGCGCGAGACCATCCCCGTCCACAACGCCGCGTGCCTCGAGGCGCTGGCCAAGGCCGGCGCCTGCGGCGCGTGGCTCTCGCCCGAGCTCACCCTGGCCGAGGCCTGCTCGCTTGCGCGGGCCTCGAGCGTTCCGGTGGGCGTGTGGGCCTATGGCCGGGTGCGCCTCATGACGAGCGAGCACTGCGTGCTGCAGTCGCTGGGCCGCTGCAGGGGCGACTGCCGCTCGTGCCCGGAGCGCGCTCGCTCGCTTGCGCTGCGCAACATAGACGGGCACGTCCTGCCCGTGCGCACCGACGTCCACGACCGCAGCCGCATCTGGGGCGCCGCCCCGGTCGACGCCATCCCCGAGGTGGCCCAGCTCATGGAGGCCGGCGTCTCCCGCCTGGGCGTCGACGCCACGCTGCTCGATGCCGACGAGTGCGCGGCCCAAGTCGCGCGCCTGCGGGCCGCCATGGAGGCGGCGGCGCGCGGCGAGCGCGGCCCCCGTCGCGAGCGGGGTGCCACGACGGGGCACCTCTTCGCGGAGATCGGCTAGCACCCGCCACGGGACCGCCCCCTCGCGGTCCCGCAGATGGGGAAAGCCTACGGATTGGTAGGAATTTGTCGGCCCTCGCGTCTGCCGGGCCGCCGGAAGGGTAGAATGCCCCACGTCACTTGACGTCCCGCGGCTCTGGCCGCTCACAGAAAGGCAGGTCACCATGGCAGACGAGGCCACCCCGACCAACCACATCAACGCTGCCCTCCTCGAGGCCACGCTCGACGCCATCCGCCCGAGCCTGCAGGCCGACGGCGGCGACTGCGAGCTCGTCGACTTCGACTCCGACGGCGTCGTCTCCGTGCGCCTCACCGGCGCCTGCAACGGCTGCCCGCTCAGCTCGATCACCCTCTCCGCCGGCATCGAGCGCATCCTCAAGGAGCACGTGCCCGGCGTCGAGAGCGTCCAGGCCGTCATGTAGGCCGCGCGACCCATGTCGCTCAACGAGATCTACCAGGGCCTCGACCCCATCGCCTTCCAGCTGGGACCCTTCGCCGTGCGCTGGTACGGCCTGGGCTACCTCGCGGGCTTCGTGCTCGCGGGCGTGGTCATCTACCGCCTGGCGCGCCGCTGGGACCTCGACGTCTCCCTCGACGACGTCGTCACCCTCATGACGGGCGTGTCGTTCGGCATCATCATCGGCGCGCGCATTGGCTACGTGCTCTTCTACGGCGCGGGCTACTACCTCGAGCACCCGCTCTCGATCCTCATGCTCAACGAGGGCGGCATGAGCTTTCACGGCGGCCTCGTCGGCGCCGTGGTGGGAGGGGCCATAGCCTGCCGCTCGGCCGGGCTCGACGTGCGCTCCATGGCCGACATGACCATCTGCGGCGCCCCCCTCGGCATCTTTTTGGTACGCTGCGCCAACTTTGTCAACGGCGAGCTCTGGGGCAAGCCGTGCGACCTTCCCTGGGCCGTGGTCTTCTCGGTGGGCGACGTCCCGCGCCACCCCTCGCAGCTCTACGAGGCGCTGCTCGAGGGCGTGGTCATGTTCTGCGTGCTGTGGGCCCTCTCGCGCCGCGTCCCGCCGCGTCCCCAGGGAACCTTCCTGGGCACGTTCCTGCTGCTCTATGGCGTCTTCCGCTTCTGCATCGAGTTCGTGCGCCTTCCCGACGCCCAGCTGGGTTACCTCGCCTTTGGCTGGCTCACCATGGGACAGGCGCTCTCGGTCCCGCTCGTGGTGATAGGCGCGGTCGAGCTGGTCCTGGCCGCAAGGCGCCAATGGCCCCAGCGCGGCCATGTGGACGAGTAGGCTCCCCCAAGCCCTCCTCGCGCCAACCTGCTAAACTCAAGGCCAATTGCATAGCCATCACAACCGAGGGCACGGTTTGAACAGCTGTTTGGCCTAGTAGATTAAAAGGGAACCCGGTTTGAGTCCGGGACAGCCGCCACTACTGTGTTTGAGGATAGCGAGGGCATCCATGCCATTGGCTCCGCGCGGCCCCTGTGCCGCGCGTCCGAGAAGGCGCCCTCGCGCGAGCCCCGCCGCATTTGCGTGCGTGGCTCTCAATCATAAGTCAGGAGACCTGCCTGCCCTCCCTTGGTGCTGCCGCCCGGGCGTGTGGGCGTGCGTGCCTGCGTCGTGATGCCTCCAGCCAGCGGGTGCGCCCGCTGGTGCCGGCAGCGCGCGGGACGCCTCCTCACCCCGCACGACGGTTCCGGGGAAGCAACCGACAAGGGCGCCCCGATGGCACGGGAGAGACCCGTGGGCGCCGGGCAAAGGAGGCAGGAATGCTCAACAACAAGAAGCTCGTCGCGGGCGCCATGCTGGCGCTCACCCTCGCTGTGGCCGGCTGCGGCGGGGCGCCGGCGGCCACCGAGGAGGCCCCTGCGGCCACCGACGCCGCCGAGATCACCGTCACCCAGAAGGTCGACGCCACCGTCGCCGGCGGCGACGTCTCCGAGGTCGAGGTCGCGGTCCCCGAGGGCGCCACGGTCTACGATGCGCTGGTCCTCTCGGGCGTCGACTACAACGACGAGGACAGCGACTACGGCATCTACGTCACCGCCATCGGCGGCATCGGCGAGAACGCCAACGGCACCACCGGAGGCTGGGTCTACACCGTCAACGACGAGGAGGTCACGGTGGGCTGCACCGAGTACGTCCTCGAGGCCGGCGACGTCGTCCAGTGGTCCTACATCACCTGGTAGCAGGCGTGTGACGGGGTCGGCCTCGCGCCGGCCCCGTCCCTTACCGGCCATGGAGACGGGTGGAGCGACATACCTGGAGCCCGAGCGCCACACGGCGTTCGACGCATCACACCCCGTGGTGCCGGCGGCGTATCTGGCCGGCGCCCTGCTGCTCACCATGTTCGGGCTCGAGCCCATCCTGGTGGCCACGTCGCTCGTCGGCGCCCTCTCGCTGTCGCTGCTCGCGCGCGGCGTGCGCGCCACGCGCCGCACCCTCGCCTGGCTCGTGCCGATGGTGCTGCTCATCACCCTCATCAACCCGCTGTTCTCGTCGTCCGGCGCGACGCTGCTCGTGCGCGTGGGCCGCGTAAAGGTCTACGGCGAGTCGCTGGCCTTCGGGGCCTGCATGGGTGGGCTCTTCTGCGCCACGGTGCTGTGGTGCGAGTCGGCCGTGCGCGTGCTCACCCACGACAGGCTGCTGGCCCTGGCCGGTGGCGCGACCCCGGTGGTCGCCCTCATGGTGTCGATGACGTCGCGGCTGGTCCCGCAGATCCTGGGGCGCTACCGCGAGGTGGCCGACGCCCGCTCCGCGGCGACCGTCGCCGCGCCCTCCGGCGCCCTGGGCGGCCTGCGTGCCCGTGTGTCTGACGTCGCGCGCACGAGCGGCGTCCTGCTGGCGTGGTCGCTGTCCGACTCGCTCGACACGGCCGACTCAATGCGCGTCCGCGGCTGGGCCTCGACCCCGCATCGCACGAGCTACCGTCCCTTCCGGCTCACCCGCACCGACGTTCTGGCACTCGTGGGCGTGCTGGCCTTGCTGGCGCTTGCCGCCTGGTGCGCGTGGACGGTAGCCGTCCCCTTCCACTTCTACCCGCACCTGAGCGCGCCGGCGGCGGCGTGGCGCTACCTGCCGTGCGCGGCCTACGTGGCCCTGCCGTCCGCGCTCCACGCGAGGGAGGCGCTCTCATGGAGAGGCTAGCAACAAGCGCGGCCGTCCCGGCCATCGAGGTCACGGGCCTGTCGTTTGCCTATCCCGCCGCGGGAGGCGCTGCGGCCACGCCCGTGCTCGACGGGGTTTCGCTCCAGGTCGCCCAGGGCGAGTTCTGCCTGCTCTGCGGCCGCACCGGCTCAGGCAAGAC
>SUUD01000181.1 GCA_015062715.1 Olsenella sp.
CTAGCCCCCGAAGCCGCCGCCAATGCAGGCGTAGATGGGGGCGACGCACACGTAGCGGCCCGGGTACGGCGCGTGGATCATCTGGCCGTTGCCAATGTAGATGGCGACGTGTCCCGTCGAGCAGAAGAGCAGGTCGCCGGGGTTGAGCACGGAGTCCACGTTGGAGAGGTTGCAGTCGCGCCAGTTGCCGCGGCTGCGCACCCACGACATGAGGCCGGTCACCGGGGTCTGGTAGGGCGTGGAGTAGCCCGCCATCTGGTAGGCGGTGGCGGCCAGGCCGCAGCAGTCGTAGCCGGGGGCGTCGGGGCCGTAGTTGCGCCCGCTCCACCAGGTCTTGTACGGCCTGCCGATGAGCGCATAGGCGTTGGCCACCACGTCGGACGAGCCCGCGGGGGCCTCGACGGGCTGCTGGTCGCCACCTGCGTTCATGGCCTCTATCGCCGCCCTGCGCGCCTCCTCGGCACGCCTGGCGGCCTCGTCCTCGGCCTTCTTGGCCTCCTCTTGCTCGGCGCGCTTGGCCTCCTCCTCGGCGCGCTTGGCCTCCTCGGCGGCAAGCGCCTCCTGGACCTCGGCGTCGAGCGCGGCGTAGAACTCCTGGGCCTCGGCGACCTTGGCCTCGTACTCGGCCATCTTCGCCTCGGTCATCTCGATCTCGTCCTGCTGGCGGGCCTGCTGCTCCTCGAGCTCGGCCTCGTGCGCCGTGAGCTCGCCCTCGAGGCGGTCGATCTCGGAGATGTCGGTGGCGCTCTGCTCGCTGATCTTGTCGAGGTAGTAGATGCGGTTGATGAGGTCCTCGAAGCTGGTGGCGCCCAGCAGGGTGTCGATCATGCCCGTGGAGCCCATCTTGTAGCTGCCGCGCATGTGGGTGCCCAGGGCCTCGCGGCGCTCCGCGAGCTCGGAGCGGGTGGCCTCGATCTGGGCGCTGGTCTCGGCGATCTGGTTGCGGGTGTCCTCGAGGCGCTCCTCGGCCTCCATGAGCTCGGCCTGGATGGCCGCGATCTGCTCGCCCAGCTCCTCCAGGCGGACCTGCGCGTCGGCCAGCTGGCCCTCGAGCGCCTCACGCTGGGCCGTGAGCTCCTCGCGCTCCTCGGCGAGCTTGTCGGCCTGCTCTCCGAGCTCCTGGGACGTTGGGTCGGCAAGGGCCGTCGCGGGAAGCACCGTCAGGGCGAGGGCGCCCGCGAGGAGCGCGGTCATGACGCGGAGAAGCGGGGCATGTTGCGTTGGGCGGGGCACGTCTCTCTTGCCTCCCAGGTGGTTCGTTTGAGCTTTGGTACACGGTAGCAGCAGTTAGACCTAACAGTGTAGCCCTTGTCGTGTTTTTCGGAAATACTCCGCGGGCAATCATCGACAAGGGACGGGGGCTCGCCTATACTCAAGTGCGGCCCCGGGGTGTGGCGCAGCTTGGTAGCGCATCTGCTTTGGGAGCAGAGGGTCGCTGGTTCGAATCCAGTCACCCCGACCACATGCGGGTGTGGTGCAATGGTAGCGCTTCAGCCTTCCAAGCTGATAACGCGGGTTCGATTCCCGTCACCCGCTCCAGACCTCACGACGGCGTCCCAGCTCGGGGCGCCGTTTCACGTTTCCGGGCCGTCGGGGCGGCGCGCCCCTCTCGGCCGACTCGCCCCTCTCGGTCGGCTCGTCCCTCTCGGCCGGCTCGCCCCTCTCAGCCAACTCGCTTTAGTGCGATGTAGTGTACATAGAACGCGCTCTTTTCCGCGTTTCCGCAGGAACGAGTTGTGGAGACACCCTTAGATGTACAGTTGCCCCACCACGCCCCAGCGGGAGGAGGTCGCCATGAAGCTTGCCCTATCAGGAACCACCGCACTTGCCGCCCTGCGCATGCTGCGCACCCGGCGCGCAAAGGCCATCGAGAAGCCCGCCCGCTGCGACCTCCCCGTGCCCAGCCACGAGCCCGCCAAGCGCTGGACGCGCGAGACGGTCCTCGCGGCGCTGGGCCCGTACGCACGCAGCGAGGTGTGCGTGGCCGTGCCCGAGGCCAAGCACCGCATCCGCGCCAAGGGCGTCCGCTGCGTGGTGCACGCGCGCGGCATCCCCAAGGACTCGTACATCGACCTGGGGGACGGCCTCGCCCTCCCCCGCCCCGAGCTGCTCTTCGTGGAGCTGGGCACGGTGCTCTCGCCCGACGCACACCTCCTGGTTGGCCTCGAGCTCTGTGGCACCTACTCCCTGGCCGGCGGGTTCCTCCTCCCACAGGCAACCACGGCCGAGAAGATCCGTGCCTACCTGGGCGAGCTCGGACGCGTTGACGGCATGGCGCAGGCCCGGGCAGTTGCCGGGCGTTTGCTCGACAACGCCTGGTCGCCCATGGAGGCAGGCTGCACCCTGCTTATACGCGACCGCATCCCCTATCTGGGCTATGGCCTGGGCGATATCACGCTCAACGAGCGCGTGGGCATTGATGAGGGGACCGCCAGGAGCCGCGTGCCCGACATTGTCTTCAGGGGCACCAAGGTGGGCATCAACTATGACGGGGAGGGGCACCTTGACCTGGGCGGCATTGTCTCGGCGACAACCGCGAGCGTCCTCAATCCCGAGAGCTCGGCCGCGGCCCGGGCTCTTGACAAGGCCATGCGCGGTGTGCGCGAGAAGTACGTCGACGACAACCGGCGCGACCGCGACCTCATGTCGGAGGGGTACGTCATCTTCACCATCACCAAGGAAGACCTCTACGAGGAGGGCGCCTTCGACAGCGTGATGCTGCAGGTCATGACCGCAATCGAGCGCGACCCCAACGGGCGTAGTATGCGCCGGCAGCGGCGCGCCGTCCTCAACAGGCGCCTGGCGCGGGAGCGGCAGCTCAGGATCTGGTCGCTGTTGCCGGGAAAGACTGGCGAGGAGGCGCGGGCGCGGCTCGAGGGTCAGCTGGGACCGCAGGGACGCGTGGCCGACGCGCTTCTCACCAGGCGCGGCGTCGTCTTGCGAGATGAGAGGGACGTGGAGGACGCGGCGGACACGCTGTAGGGCGGCGGGGTGTGCGGACGTCCGGATTGGCATGACGTCGAGGCGCTTTAGTCTGGTGTAGTGTACATGAAGCGCGCTTTTCTCCGCGTTTCCGCAGGAACGAGTTGTGGAGACCCCCGCGCATGTACAGTTGCCCGTCCGACAAGAGAGGGGCGCCTCCCGAAGGAGACACCCCTCTGCGCTAGAGCGTATGTGCCCGAGCGTTACGCGGTGGCCTGCTGGTCATTGGAGGTCGCGTCCTTAGTGCGGGCGAGGACCGTCATGACGGCCTGGGCCGCCAGGATGGCAACCATGAGCGGCGTCCAGGCGTCGGTCATGACCATCGGCTGGCTCATGTCCTCGGTGAGGACGAAGGCGACGATGCCGACGATGGCCGGGACGATCGTGGCCAGGCGCAGGGCGCGGCGGGTGTTGCGGGCCTTCTCGCCCCTGCGGATGCCGCCCAGGCGGAAGGCGCAGAACGCCGCGGTGACGAGCGCCGCCAGCAGGTTGAGCAGGGCCCAGGCGCCCTGGACGGGCTCGGTGGGACCGGTGGGCTCGGCCGGGGCCAGCGGGTTGGACGGCTCGGCGATGCTGGACGTCGCGGGAGCCGCGGGCTCCTCGGCTGCGGGCTCCTCGGCAGGGGGCTCCTGCGCGGAGACCTGCGCCGGTGCCGCAGGTGCCTCGGTCACGGTGAGCGTGCCCAGGGACTCGCTGACCACGACGTAGTTGGCCTCGAGCGCGGTGCCGTCCCAGACGATGCGGTAGCCGTTGCGCGAGCTGCCGGGGTTGGTCTGCGAGCCGGTCACGCGCAGCGTGGCGGTCTCGCCGTTGACCAGGCCGGTCAGGCGGGCGCCGTTGGAGCGCGTGAGCGCGGAGCCGTCGTAGGCCTTGGACGCGCTGGGCGTGGAGACACGCAGCTCGGCGCGGTCGATGGTCATCGTGGTCTCGTAGGTACCGGAGTAGTCGCCCATGAACTCGACGACGACGCGGTAGGTGCCGGCGTTGGTCGGGTTCTCGACCACGTTGCCGTTCTCGTCGTAGTACGTGACCTTGTAGTCCTTGCCCTCCTCGAGGGTCTCGCCGGTCTTGCTGTCGACGATGACCGGGCGCTCGACGGGCTTGCCGGTGTAGGTGGCGGTGTTGCCGCCCTGGGCATTGGTGCCGCCCGCGGGGTCGGGAGCGATCGGGGTGACCTCGATGCGCTTGCCGGAGCCCGGCTCGCCGGTGTTGTCGTCGGAGCTGAACGGGTTGACCGTGAGGGTGCCGAAGACGGTCTCGATCTCGTAGTTCGACGCCTTGGTGCCCTCGTTGAGAGTGTATTCGAACGTGTTCTCGGAGCTGCCGGCGGCCGTCTGGGTGCCGGTGATGCTGTACGTGGCGCCCTGGCCGGAGACGAATCCGTCCTCGCTCACGGTCACGTCGGTCTGAGCGTTCTTGGTGAGCGGTGTGCCGTCGAAGTCCTTCTCGCCATCGGCGGAGGTGAGGGTGAGCTTGCGCGGGGCCACGTCGACCGGAGCGGTGAGGGTTCCGGTGAAGTCGCCCTTGAAGGTGATCACGGCCACCTTGTCGCCGGCGTCCTTGGCGGCGTCGTCGCCCGTGATGGGCTCCGCGCCCTCC
>SUUD01000182.1 GCA_015062715.1 Olsenella sp.
AAGACCAGGCTCCAGACGCTGAGGCGCTACCTGCCCGTCTCGAAGAACTTCCTCACGCCCGAGGAGCAGGAGTACATCCCCGAGCTCTACCTGTTCAACGACCTGCCGACCTACGAGCCCATCGCGCAGCTTTCGCACAACATTGCCGAGTCCATGCGCATGATGGCCGACATCCAGCGGCTCAAGGCCACCCTGCCGGGCATCGACTGCGGCGCCTGCGGCGCCCCCACCTGCCGGGCGCTGGCCGAGGACATCGTCAGGGGCAGGGCAAGCATTGGCGACTGCAGGATCCATGAGAGCTGAGGTGAGAGGATGAGGGTCTGCGAGCTGCAAGAGCACGGCTTCGTGCCCCTGGCCATGCCAGACGGCGACCGCCAGGTCGAGGGCGCCTACGTGGGCGACCTCCTGAGCTGGGTCATGGGCCGGGCGCAGGCCGACAACGCCTGGATCACCATCATGTCGAACGTCAACGTGATAGCCGTGGCAAGCCTCGCCGACACCTCGTGCGTCATCCTCGCCGAGGGCGTTGACATGCCAGAGGAGGTACTACAGACCGCCCGTGACAAGGACGTCAACGTCCTGGGAAGCGACCTGCCCATCTTCGAGACCGCCGTGCGCCTCGCGGGGCTCATCGCCTAGGGCGGACACGACCATGGGCCGCTACCGTTACGACTTCCACGTGCACTCCTGCCTCTCCCCCTGCGGAGACGCGGACAACACGCCCAACAACCTCGCGGGCATGGCGCACCTCAACGGCATCGGCATCATGGCGCTCACCGACCACAACACCACCAGGAACTGCCCGGCGTTCTTTGCGGCGGCCCGGCGCTACGGCGTCATCCCCGTCGCCGGGATGGAGCTCACCACGTCCGAGGACATCCACGCGATCTGCCTGTTCGAGCGGCTCGACGACGCGATGGCGTTCAACGACGAGGTCGGCGCGCGGCGCGTGCGCGTCAAGAACCGCGAGGACATCTTCGGCGAGCAGCTCGTGCTCGACGAGATGGACAACGTGGTGGGGCACGAGGAGGACCTCCTCATCAACGCCACCACCATCGCCCTGGACGAGGCGCCGGCCCTGGCCGCGAAGTACGACGGGATCTGCTATCCCGCGCACATCGACAAGCAGGCCAACGGCGCCATAGAGATCCTGGGCGACTTTCCCCACTACGTGGGGTTTGGCCTGGCCGAGCTGCACGACCGCGCCAACCGGGACGCGTACGTGGAGAGGTACGGCCTCCAGGGCATCCGGCTGCTCTTCAGCTCGGACGCCCACTACCTGCACGAGCTGCGGGACGGCGACGAGAACGACTGGTTCGACCTCGACGACGGCCTCACGGACGAGCAGGTGCTCAAGACCGTGTTCGACGACCTAAGGGCAAGGTAGCGCTGGTATCACCATGAAGGAGCTGTCACTCAACATACTCGACGTCGCCGAGAACTCCGTGAAGGCGGGCGCCTCGCTCACGCAGATCCTGCTGTGCGAGCAGGGCGGCACGCTCACGATCGAGATCGTCGACGACGGCTGCGGCATGGACGAGGACACCGTGCGCTCGGTGACCGACCCCTTCTTCACCACCCGGACCACCCGCAAGGTGGGGATGGGGATCCCCCTGCTCAAGCTCGCGTGCGAGCAGACGGGCGGCAACCTTGCCATAAGCTCCGTCACGAGCCAGGCCAGCCCAGAGGGCCACGGCACGCACGTGACGGCCACGTTCGACACGAACCACATCGACTTCACGCCGCTTGGCGACGTGTGCTCGACGGTGCTCACCCTCATACAGGGGCACCCCGACCGGGACTTCCTCTTCCGCCACCAGCAAGGCGACCACGTCGTCGAGCTGGACACGCGCGAGCTGCGCGAGGTCTTGGAGGACGTCCCGCTCAACACCTATGATGTCATGCAGTGGATAGAAGGGAACCTACGAGAACAGTACGGACAGACGCAAGAGGAAGACGGCCACGACGGAGAGGAATGAAGATGAAGTCACTGGCTGAGCTGAAGGCGATCAAGGAGAGGATGAAGGACAAGGTGGTCCTTCGCGACGGCATGGAGGGCAAGCGCGTGGTCGTTGGCATGGCCACCTGCGGCATCGCCGCCGGCGCGCGCCCCGTCCTCAACGCCTTCGTGGAGGGCGTCAACAAGGAGGGTCTCGAGGGCGAGGTGAGCGTGACCCAGACCGGCTGCATTGGCATCTGCCAGTACGAGCCCGTCGTCGAGGTCTTCGAGGCCGGCAAGGAGAAGGTCACCTACGTCAAGATGACCCCCGAGAAGGCCCAGGAGGTCGTCGAGAAGCACCTCAAGGGCGGCCAGGTTGTCGGCGAGTACACGATCGGTGCTATTACGGCATAAGTTGGGAGGCCCACTGTGATACGTTCACAAGTCCTTATCTGCGGCGGCACCGGGTGCACCTCGTCGGGCAGCCAGCAAATCCAGGACAGGTTCGAGGAAGAGATCGCCAAGAACGACCTTCAGGACGAGATCAAGCTAGTCCGCACCGGCTGCTTCGGCCTGTGTGAGCTCGGCCCCGTCGTCATCGTCTACCCCGACGGCACCTTCTACAGCCGCGTCACCCCCGACGACGTCGAGGAGATTGTGACCGAGCACCTGCTCAAGGGTCGTCGCGTGGAGCGCCTGGTCTATGACGACCACGGCAAGGCCGAGGCCGACGAGTTTGGCAACATCGCCCTGTCCGACACCACCTTCTACAAGACCCAGAACCGCGTGGTGCTGCGCAACTGCGGCGTCATCAACCCCGAGGACATCGACGAGTACATCGCCATGGACGGCTACGCCGCGCTGGGCAAGGTCCTCACCGAGATGACCCCCGAGGAGGTCATCAAGGTCGTGTCCGACTCCGGCCTGCGCGGCCGCGGCGGCGGCGGCTTCCCCACCGGCCGCAAGTGGTCGTTCTGCGCGCCCATCCAGGCCCCGCAGAAGTACGTCGTCTGCAACGCCGACGAGGGCGACCCGGGCGCGTTCATGGACCGCTCGGTGCTCGAGGGTGACCCGCACAGCGTGATCGAGGCCATGGCCATCTGCGGCTATGCCTGCGGCTGCTCCAAGGGCTACGTCTACGTGCGCGCCGAGTACCCCATCGCCGTCAAGCGCCTCACCATCGCCATCGAGCAGGCGCGTGAGTACGGCCTGCTGGGCACCAACATCTTCGACTCCGGCTTCGACTTCGACATCGAGATCCGCCTGGGCGCCGGCGCCTTCGTCTGCGGCGAGGAGACCGCCCTCATGACCTCCATCGAGGGCAACCGCGGCGAGCCCCGCCCGCGCCCGCCGTTCCCGGCCGTCAAGGGCCTCTTCGGCGCCCCCACCGTCGAGAACAACGTCGAGACCTTCGCCAACATCCCGCAGATCATCCTGCGCGGCGCCGAGTGGTTCGCCTCCATGGGCACCGAGAGGTCCAAGGGCACCAAGGTCTTCGCGCTGGGCGGCAAGATCAACCACACCGGCCTGGTCGAGATCCCCATGGGCACCACGCTCGAGCACATCATCTACGAGATCGGCGGCGGCATCCCCAACGGCAAGAAGTTCAAGGCCGCCCAGACCGGTGGCCCCTCGGGCGGCTGCATCCCCGCGAGCCTCATCGAGACCGAGGTCGACTACGACAACCTCACGGCCATCGGCTGCATGATGGGCTCGGGCGGCCTCATCGTCATGGACGAGGACACCTGCATGGTCGACATGGCCAAGTTCTTCCTCGAGTTCACGGTCGACGAGTCCTGCGGCAAGTGCACCCCCTGCCGCGTGGGCACCAAGCGCATCCTCGAGCTGCTCGACAAGATCACGTCGGGCAAGGGCACGATGGAGGACCTCGACCGCATCGAGGAGCTCTGCCACTACGTCAAGGAGAACTCGCTGTGCGGCCTGGGCCAGACGGCCCCCAACCCCGTGCTCGCCACGCTCAAGTTCTTCCGCGAGGAGTACGAGGCCCACGTCCGCGACAAGAAGTGCCCCGCCGGCGTGTGCAAGGACCTGCTCACCTACACGATCGACCCCGACACGTGCATTGGCTGCGGCCTGTGCGCGCGCAACTGCCCGGTCAACGCCATCACGCAGACCGACTACGTCGCGCCCAACCACAAGCGCGCCTCCTACCACATCGATGCCGACAAGTGCATCAAGTGCGGCGCCTGCATGAGCAACTGCAAGTTCAAGGCCATCAGCAAGCAGTAGAAGGAGCCCAGATATGGTCAACGTCAAAGTCAACGGCATAGCCGTGAGCGTGCCCGAGGGCTCCACGATCCTCGAGGCCGCGCGCAAGGCGGGTGTCGAGATCCCGACCCTGTGCTACATGAAGGAGAAGAACGAGATCGGCGCCTGCCGCATCTGCATCGTCGAGGCCACGGGCACCCGCGGCATGGTGACCGCGTGCGTGTACCCCGTCGCCGAGGGCATGGAGATCCAGACCAACTCCGAGAAGGTCCGCAAGGCGCGCAAGACCACCCTCGAGCTCATCCTCTCCACGCACGACAAGAAGTGCCTGTCGTGCCCGCGCTCCACCGACTGCGAGCTGCAGAAGCTCTGCCTGAAGTACGGCGTGGACGAG
>SUUD01000183.1 GCA_015062715.1 Olsenella sp.
AGCAGGATGTGCTCGCGGGTCTGGGCCATGGGGCCGTCGGTGGCGGCGATGACCAGGATGGCGCCGTCCATCTGAGCGGCACCGGAGATCATGTTCTTGATGTAGTCGGCGTGGCCGGGGCAGTCGACGTGGGCGTAGTGACGCTCGGCGGTCTCGTACTCGACGTGGGCGACGGTAATGGTGATGCCGCGCTGACGCTCCTCGGGAGCCTTGTCGATCTGGTCGAACGCGGTGAAGTCAGCCTTGCAGCCCTCGGTCTCGGAGAGAACCTTGGTGATGGCGGCGGTCAGCGTGGTCTTGCCGTGGTCGACGTGACCGATGGTACCGATGTTTACGTGCGGCTTGGAACGATCGAACTTCTCCTTGGCCATTGCCGTCCTCCTTCTGGAAGCAACTTTCGAGCCATTCCTGGCTTTAATGCCTATATCTATTCAAAGCGACGCCGAAGCGTCGCTTGGAATTCTGGTAGCGGTGACTGGATTCGAACCAGTGACGCCGCGGGTATGAACCGCGTGCTCTGACCAGCTGAGCTACACCGCCGTTCCTGCTTGAAATGGAGCCCGCGACCGGATTCGAACCGGTGACCTCTTCGTTACCAACGAAGTGCTCTACCGACTGAGCTACACGGGCGAATGGTGGGGATGCTTGGACTCGAACCAAGGAACCCAGAGGGAGCGGATTTACAGTCCGCCGCAGTTGCCGCTGTGCCACATCCCCATTTGCCATTTTCAAGCTCGCCCGCACGGCCTAGGCCACACGAGCGGGGAAATGTTACGTCGATGGCAAATGAATGTCAACGTATACCACGTGGCCGGGCGTATCCATCCCACCATTCCATCACAATTCGGAGGGGCTGGCACCTGCCCGGAGCGGGACGAGGGGGCGCGGGGCCCCCTCGTTGCGTGCCTGGAGCCAGCAGTGGGAATCGAACCCACAACCGCCGGATTACAAGGCCGGTGCGCTACCGTTGCGCCATGCTGGCAAGTGAGGACATTCTAGCCGTTCGCGGGGAAATGACCAGACCTAGCGCCTGCCCAGCAGCGCGTCGAGCTTGGCGCGGGTGGAGGGGTCGAGCCTGTCTCCCAGGGTGAGCCGGGCGTGGGTGCGCTCGTCGCGCGACTCGTGCACGTCGCGGTCGACGATCTCGAGGTTGGCCGCGAGGAGCTGGCTGGAGACCGTGGTCACGGGGATGCCGCCCACCGTGAAGCGGATGGCGTTGTCGCTGGTGACGAGCAGGACGTCACGGTTCTCGTGGCGGGCGCGGGTAACCAGGCGCTCGATGACCGTGTCGGCGCTCTCCCCCGTTCGCGAGAAGACGACGTCTACGCCGGCGACGGGCCGGTTGGGCCGGTCGGGGTTGAGGTTGCCCGCACCGTCATAGACGATGACCGGCTCGTAGGCGCGCTGCGCATAGGCGGCGACGTCGGCCACCAGGGCCTCGCGGGCGCGCTCGTAGGGGTCGTGGCCATAGGGGTCGCGCGAGAGGTGCGCCACGTCGGCCAGGGCACCCGCCCCGGCATGCTCGTCTATGAGCGCCTGGTAGCGGGTGTTCCCGTGGATGACGTTGTAGCCGTCGACGACGAGGAGGGGCAGGCGGGACACGTCACTCCCCCGCCCCATGGGTGCGCCTGAGCCACTCATAGGCGAGCACCGTGGTGGCCTGGGCCACGTTGAGCGACTCTATGACGCCGCGCTGCGGCAGCTTGCAGGTGAAGTCGCACTTCTCGAGCACGAGCCGGCTGATGCCCTCGCCCTCCGAGCCCATGACCAGCGCCACGCGGCCGGCGAGCGGCGCGTCCCAGGCGATCTGGTCGGCGTGCTCGGTGGCGCCACCCACCCAGAAGCCCGCCTTCTTGAGGCGGTTGAGGGCGGTGGCGAGGTTGGGAACCTGCGCGATGGGCACGTGCAGGACGGCGCCGGCCGAGGTCTTGAAGGCGCCGACCCCCACCTTGGCGGAGCGGGCCTTTGCCACGACCACGCCGGCGGCGCCCACGATCTCTGCGCTGCGCACGATGGCCCCGAAGTTGCCCTCGTCGGTGACGTGGTCGAGCACGATGACCAGGCCGTCCCCGTCGCCGGCATTGGCGATGACGTCCTCGAGGTCGGCATAGACGAAGGGCTTCGTCTCCGCCACGATGCCCTGGTGCGCGCCGTGGCTCGAGATGGCGTCAAGGCGCTCGCGGGGGACGACCTCCACGCGCACCCCCTCGCCCTCGAGCCTGCCCACGAGCACGTCGAGCGTGGCGTCGTGGGAGGTCGCGGACTGGGACACGTAGGCACGCAGGATCGGGATGTGCGCGTCGAGCGCCTCCACGACGGCGCGCCTGCCCTCGATGAGGCTGCCCCCGGAGGGGGCGTGGCGCTTGGCGGGACGCTGGTCGCGCACCTGCCCCTGGCCCTTGCCCTTGGCGGCGCGCTTGCGCGTGGCCTCGGGGTCGCCCAGGTTGCGCGGGACGATCTTGTCGCGCGACTTGCCCTTGTACTCGCGGTCGCCGTCGCGGCCGCCGCCGCGCAGGCCGTTGCGCCTGCTGTTGCGGCCCTGCGAGCGGCCGCCCGAACGTCCCTGTCCCTGTGCCATGGCTAGTCCTTCTTCTTGAGGCGGGCGCCGGCGGCGGTGTCCTCGATGGCGAGGCCGAGGGCGCCGATGGCGTCGCGGATGGCGTCGGCGGTGGCCCAGTCCTTGCTGGCGCGCGCCTGCTGGCGGGCGGCGAGCAGGGCCTCGGCGGCCTCGGACGGCACGTCGCCCGCATAGCCGGCATGCTCGGCCGCGAGCCCCACGAGCTCGGCCGGGAGCTCCTCGCCCGCCTTGGCGGCCACGTCGACGCCCAGCACGCCCGCGAGCTCGGAGATGGTGTCGGCCACGCGCAGGCACACGCTGGTCGAGACGTCGGCCCCGGCCTCGTCGAGGTAGGTGTTCGCGGCGGTCATGAGCGAGAAGATCGCGGCAAGGGCGCCGGCGGTGTTGAAGTCGTCGTCCATCTGGACGCCGAACTCGGTGCGCGTCGCGTCGGCGACATCGCCCAGGGCGCGGTCGCGGTCGTTGATGTCGTGGGCGTTGGCCGAGGACTTGTCGGCGGCCCAGCGCAGGTTGCGGACGGTGCCCTGCAGGCGCTGGAGGGTGCCGAGCACGCCCTCGAGGCGCTGGAACGAGAAGTCGAGCGGCGAGCGGTAGTGGGTCTGCAGCATGAGCAGGCGCACCGCGTCGGCCGGGTACTTGTCGAGGACCTCCTTGAGCGTGTAGAAGTTGCCCAGGCTCTTGGACATCTTCTCGCCGTCCACCTGCAGCATGCCCGTGTGCATCCAGTACTTGGCGAGCGGGGCGTGCCAGGCGCAGCTTGCCTGCGCGCTCTCGTTCTCGTGGTGCGGGAACTGCAGGTCGGCGCCACCGCCGTGGATGTCGATGGGGGTGCCCAGGTAGCGGTGGATCATGGCGCAGCACTCGGTGTGCCAGCCCGGGCGCCCCGGGCCCCACGGGGAGTCCCAGCTGGGCTCGCCGGGCTTGGCCGCCTTCCACAGGGCGAAGTCGAGCGGGTCGCGCTTGTCCTCGTTCTCCTCGATGCGGGCGCCCACCTGGAGCTGGTCGACGTCACGGCCCGACACGACGCCATAGGAGTGGCAGCTGCGCACCGAGAAGTACACGTCGCCGCTGTCGACCACGTAGGCGTTGCCCTGGTCGATGAGGGACAGGATCATCTCCTGCATGGCCGCGATCTCCTGCGTGGCGCGCGGGCGGATGTCGGGGTCGAGGATGCCAAAGCGACGCATCTGCTCGATGAAGGCATCGCTGAACTCCTGGGCGACCTCGGCGGCCGTGCGGCCCTGCTCGTTGGCCCGGTTGATGATCTTGTCGTCGACGTCGGTGAGGTTCTGGGCGAAGGTGACCTCGTAGCCCTTGAACATGAGGTAGCGGCGGATCACGTCGAACGACAGGAACGTGCGCGCGTTGCCGATGTGGATCTGGTCGTAGACGGTGGGGCCGCAGACGTACATGCGGATCTTGCCGGGCTCGACGGTCTCGAGCTCCTGCTTCTTGTGGTACTGCGAGTTATATACGAGCATCATGCTCTCCTTAGGCTCTTGGCATCCCGGGGCCCATGGCCTCTCGCCCTGCTCGAGCGATGCGTGGGATGTCCTTCTTCGGCGTCCGTTCTTCTCCAAAGGGCGACTTTGCACAGCAGGAGCCCGTGGAGAAGAACGGACGCCCGCAGGGGCCTACGTCAACATCGCTCGAGCAGGGCGACGGCCCAGGCCTCGATGCCCTCCTCGCGACCCACGTAGCCCAGGCGCTCGGTGGTCGTGGCCTTGACGCCCACGCGCTCGACGTCCACGCCCATCGCGCGCGCCATGTTCTCGCGCATGGCCTCGCGGTGGGGCGAGAGCTTGGGGGCCTGGCAGTCGATGGTGCAGTCGCAGTCGACCAGCTCGAAGCCACGCTCTCGCATGAGCGCGGCGACGTGGCCGAGCAGGGCGATGGAGTCGGCGCCCTCGTAGGCGGGGTCGGTGTCGGGGAAGAGCTTGCCGATGTCGCCCGCGCGCATGGCGCCGAGG
>SUUD01000184.1 GCA_015062715.1 Olsenella sp.
GGGCCTGTGCCTTGCGAACTGGGGCGAGCCCGACCCATCCGACCTGCGCGCCTGGGCCGAGATGACGGCGCGCGTCCGTGACGAGGCATCCGCGCTCGGCCTCCGCCTGCGCAGCGAGCCCTCCGTCGAGACCGAGGGGCATGCCCTCCTCGACCAGGTCGCCCGCGAGCGCGGCGCACGGGGCGTGGGCGAGCTCGAGCTGCTCTTCGTCGTCGAGGGCGCACGCGGCAGGGGGCTGGGCCGGCGCCTCATGGAGGCAGGCCTGTCCTGGCTGCGCGGGCGGGGCGCGACGCGCTTCCGGCTGATCACCGACGACGCCTGCGACTGGGGGCTCTACGAGCACATGGGCATGACTCGTGTTGGCGAGACGACCTCACGGTCCGCCAACGACCCCAACCTCAGGATCTACGTCTACGAGGGCGAGCTGTAGCGAGGCTGGCAGACGGGTCCCGAGCGCCCGTCGGCACGGGCAGGGCGTGGCTCGCCTTGTCGCAGCGCCCGGAAACAGGCCTCCCGGGAAGCCCCTGGCGTCCGGAAAGACAAGGGCGGCCCCAAACAGAAAAAGGGGGTCGCGACCTTGGTCGCGACCCCCTCCGAGTCGACGTGCGCAGAGCTGTGACTAGGCGGTGATGCGGGTGCCGGAGAGGCCGGCGATGGCCTCGGCGGCCTTCTCGAGGCTGCCGATGATGCAGGTGCGGCCGGGGCGGCTCTCGACGAACTTGATGGCGGCGCGGACCTTGGGCTCCATGGAGCCCTTGCCGAACTGGCCGGCGTCGGCGTACTCGCGGGCCTGGGCGGCGGTGATCTCCTCGAGGTCGACCTGGTCGGGCTTGCCAAAGTTGATGGCGACGCGGTCGACGGCGGTCAGCAGGACGAGGGTGTCGGCATGGCAGTCCTCGGCGAGCAGCTCGCCGCCCATGTCCTTGTCGATGACGGCAGCGACGCCCTTGTAGGCGCCCTTGTCGGAGTAGTCGCGGACCACGGGCACGCCGCCGCCACCGCAGGCGATGACGATGAACTCGTTGTCGAGCAGGTTGAGGATGGAGTCAGCCTCGACGATCTTCTTGGGCTCGGGGGAGGCGACGACGCGGCGGTAGCCACGGCCGGAGTCCTCGACCACGGTCCAGTCGGGATGGTCGACGAGCTCGGCGTCGGCCTGCTCCTTGGTCATGAAGGCACCGATGGGCTTGGTGGGGTTCTGGAAGGAGGGGTCGTCGGGGTCGACCTCGATCTGGGTCACGACGGTGGCGACGTGCCAGCGCTTGTAGGCCTTGTGCATGGCCACGCCGAGGGCCTGCTGCAGGTGGTAGCCGATGTAGCCCTGGCTCATGGCGCCGCACTCGGGGAGGTCGATCTTGGGGAACTTCTCGGGGTTGACCTCGTTGGCGGCGGCGAAGGCGTTCTGGATCATGCCGACCTGCGGGCCGTTGCCGTGGGTGATGATGATCTCGTTGCCCTGCTGGATGACCTTGAGCAGCGTCGGGGCGGCCTCACGGACGCGAGCGATCTGCTCCTCGGGGGTGTTGCCGAGGGCGTTGCCGCCCAGGGCGATGACGACGCGGTCGGGGGACTCGTACTTGCCCATTCTTACTCCTTCGAACTGTTGCCTCTACCAAGACGTACTAACCCATGAAAACGCATGGACCCGTCGCGGCGCGTGCCGGGCGGGCTCCAATCATCCCGTGTAGGGGACGCTCATATCCTACTCTCACCGGCATACGGGAAAGTGTTGGAAGTATGCATTTCCCCGAACGGCGCCATTTTAGTTTCCACCGGTAAACGCAACCTTGTCCCCAAATCTATATTCGGAGCCACTAGACCTATCCAAAGGGATAAACTGGCCGGCGCTTATGCAGGAACCGCAGATAAACGCGGGTATGATGGAATTGTGAACCCCCTCGTTCGCAATGTCGGCCAACGGTCCTATGCAGCCTTTGCCGCCAAGGTTAATTTCGGTTGACCCCAGTTTATGCATATACAAACGTTGGTTGATTTGTGGCAGAAGCGTCCCGCTAGAAGGCGCCGCCGCCTCCGCCGCCGCCAAAGCCACCGCCTCCGCCGCCGGAGAAGCCACCGCCTCCGCCGCCGCCGGAGGAGTACGACGAGCTCGCCAGCTCGGAGATGGAGACCTTCGCCGCGGAGTCGGCCGCCTTGGTGAACACGACCGCCGGCGAGGAGATGCCGTAGTCGCTCGTGCTGCACCAGGTGTAGCTGCCCACCATCCTCGGGTCGGAGAGGACCTGCGGGGCCGCCACCTTGAGCTGCTCGATAACCTCGTCGGAGACGCCCAGCACCACCGCCATGACCAGCAGGCGGTTCCACAGGACCACGTCCTGCGGCACGGCCTCCCCCAGGCGCGTGAAGTCCTTGAGCCAGCGCCTGAGCGCCTCCATCTTTGCCCTGATCTCCATCGCCTCGCGCGAGAGGGGCTTGTTCTTGCTCGCGATCACAAAGAGGGTGACGGCAAGCGCCCCGAGCAGGACCGCCGCCCCGATGCCCACGAGCGGGGCGCCCACGATGAGTCCACCAAAGAACTCGACAAGGGCTACGAGCAGGGCAAAGACGCCCACCACGATGGGCGCCACCTGACCGCCCGTGACCTCGCCCTCCAAAAAGCCGCGCCGCTCGAGCTGGTCTGTGACCGCCCGCTCCCAATCCTCGTAGTTGCTGTTGTAGGACGAGGGGTACTCCTTCGCGATCTTCTCGATGCGGCCAAACTGCAGGGGCGGGTATCCGGTCTCGTAGTGCAGCCCGTCCATGCTTGCCTGCCGAAGCGCCAGGAAGCGGAAGAGGAACTTGTCCGTCTCCTGGTCGATCGGGTCGACCAGCTGCTCGGCGCGTCTGTCGTTGCGCGTGATGCGGTAGTCCTTCTTCTCCTTGCCACGCTTGCTGCGGGTCGTGATGAGGTCGAGGCCGAGCGACCCCGTGTCGGTGAGGTGCATGAGGGCCGCCGTGAACTCCTTGGGCTTGACCTCGCCGCCGTTGTAGAGCGCCCCCAGGACCGAGGGGTGGTCCGCGCTGGGCACGTCACGCCAGTACGTCTCGTCAAAGACCTCGCGCTCGATCTGGCGGTAGCGATGCCGCGAGTACCAGGCCACGAGGGCCGAGAGGGCGCCCATGCCGAGGCCTCCGCCAAAGAGCGTGCCCACGATCCGGCGGGCGTTGTCGCGCTGCGCGTTTGCCTCGTCGGCCCAGCGGGTCTCCTCCTCGACAATGGCGTCGAGCGCGTCGCGAGAGCCCGGGGTCATGCCCGACAGCCACGACACGGGGAAGGCGATGCGCGCCTCGGCGAACTCGGCCGTGCCCACCTCGCGCACGGTGAGCCGCGCGCCGTCGGCCGTGACCTCGACCTCGCCGTTGAGCGGCCCGTGCCCCCAGGCGCGGACGTTGTCTCCGGCGGTGACCGTCTCGCCCGCGGGAACGGGCACGTGGATGGTGCAGGTGACGTTGCGGGAGGGCTCGTCCCAGCCGTCCGAGACGTACTTCCAGTAGAGCTCGCCAACGTCGCCCCAGGCCACGACGCCGTTGGCAACGCGGTAGTTGATGCGGAAGGTCACGTCCTGGTCGTCGACCTGGGTAAAGATCTGCACCCGCGTGATGTCGACGTCGTAGTCGTAGTTGTAGCGGTCACGCACGACGTAGACCGCGTCGTCACCCACCGACGCGTCGTCGACGAGCTCCATGTCCTCCCAGCCGGCGCCCATGTCGCGCTGTGCCGAGACGACCTCGATCCCAATGTCATGGCCCTCGTACTCGCCGCGGGGGATGTCCCAGTAGACGCCGTTGTAGTGGCCGTCGAAGTCAAAGGTGCGCTCCTCGACCACGTCGAGCGAGCCGTCGGCGTTGATGGTCGCGTCGATGTCGACCCGGTCGATGGAGTAGCTCTTGGCGAGGGCGCGCGTTGGTGCCGTCACCAGCCCCACGACGAGCGTGAGCGTGGCAAGGAGGGCAAGGGCGAGGCGCTTTGGCGTGGCGTGCATGGCAGTCCCTTCGGGTCTGCGGGATCACATACTCCACCACATTATCCCCAACATCGCTCACGCGCTAGCACCGGTGCGCTACGATTCCGTCCATGGAACCCACGAACCACACGCCCGTCGTCGGGCGCTTCGCCCCCACGCCCTCGGGTCGCATGCACCTGGGCAACGCCTTCTCGGCGCTCCTCGCCTGGCTCGGCGCTAGGAGCGCGGGGGGCCGCATGGTCATGCGCGTCGAGGACCTCGACCCACGGGCCCAGAGCCGCGACGTCGCCCGCCTGCTCATGGACGACCTGGCCTGGCTGGGACTCGACTGGGACGAGGGCCCCCACTACCAGAGCGACCGGGGCGACCGGTACGCGGCCGCCATCGAGCGCCTGGCAGGCCAGGGCCTCACCTATCCCTGCTTCTGCACGCGCTCCGAGCTCCACGCCGCCAGCGCCCCGCACGCCTCCGACGGCACCTACGTGTACCAGGGGACCTGCCGTGACCTCTCCCCCGCGGAGGTGGGGCGAAGGTCTGCGACGCGACCCCCGGCCACGCGGCTGCGCGTCC
>SUUD01000185.1 GCA_015062715.1 Olsenella sp.
ACCAGAATGTCGGTGTTGCTTGCTCCCGCATTGTTCATTCCCTCGAAGGCAAGACCTCCGGTGAGGGCGCCGTCTCGGTCTCGATGGGGGCCTCTGCGACGGGCGTCGTCTCCCGAGCGACCTCGGGCTGGGGTTCGGAGATGGGTTCGGGTTGCGGCTCCGGCGTCGGTTCCGGCGAGGGCTCGGGCTCCGGCTCGGGCTCCGCCACCTTCACCACGCGCTTGCGCGGCTTGGCGGGCTTGGGGTCCTTGGTGCCCTTCTTGCGCTTCCACGGCTTGTTCGACGCCTTGCCGGCGCCGGCCTTCCCGCTCGTCTCCTCCACCGGCGAGGCGAGGCGCTCCAGGATGGCGTCGTACGCCTCGTTGGGCTGCGGCGTGGCGTAGATGCGGCCCTTCTTGAAGACGGTGAGCTTGACCAGGTCGCCCAGGGCCTCGAGCAGCTGCGCGACGTCGGCGCACTCCACGTCTGTGGGCTCAACGCCCTCGGCGGCCAGCACCTCCTCGACCTGCGCGACGCTGGCCTGGCGCCCCAGGCCAATCTTCTCGCGGAACAGCTGATAGAACCAGAGGCGGTTGCCCTCGGTGATCTTTGGCATGGTTGCGACCCTCCATACGTCATCCCTAACCCATCTAGCTTACTACGTTGGGGATGGTTGCGGTTAGATTTGGCCCCCATGCATGGATGCGCCCCTCCCGACCAGGCACATGGCCGGGAGGGGCGCATCTCCCGCGAGACTTGGGACTACTCCGCCAGCAGAGCTTCCACATCAGCACGGTTGGGCATCGAGGGAATGCCTCCGCGGCCTCGCACGCACAGGCTCGCCACGGCGTTGCCGAAGCGCACGAAGCTCGCTGCCTGCTCGATGCCGACCTCCGTCGGGGTCAGGCCGCTCTCGCAGAAGGCGGCGAGGAAGCCGCCCCAGAAGGAGTCGCCGGCACCGGTGGTGTCGACTGGATCGACATGGAAGCTGGGGACGACGCGCGAGCCATCAGCGCAGGCCACGAAGGCGCCTTCGGCGTCGAGCGTGACCACCACGACCTTGGCACCGCCGGCGAGCAGGGCCGCGGCCGCCTCCTCGGGGGTGGCCGCGCCGGCGACCAGCTCGCACTCCTCTGCGGAGATCTTGATCAGGTCCATGTAGGGCAGGATGGAGCGCATCTGCTCGGAGGCCGCCTCGGGCGAGGCCCACAGGCTCGCACGGTAGTTGGGGTCGTAGCTCATGACGCATCCCGCCTCGCGCGCGCAGTCGAGGGCAGCCAGCGTTGCTGAACGGGCGGGCTCGTCGGTGAGCGAGAGCGACCCAACGTGGAAGACGCGGCTCTCTCGAATGACGTCGCAGGCCAGCTCGTCGGTCGTGAGGCAGGTGTCGGCGCCGGGCTTGCGCGCGAACGAGAAGCTGCGTTCGCCCTCGGGGGAGAGCGCCACGAACGCGAGCGTGGTGAAGTGCTCGTCGTCCATGACGAGACCCGTGCAGTCGACGTCGTCCGCCTCGAGGGTGGAGCGGAGGAACTGGCCGTGCATGTCGGTGCCCACCTTGCCCATGAAGGCGGTCTTGTGGCCCAGGCGCGAGAGGGCGACGAGGACGTTGGCGGGCGCTCCGCCGGCGTTGCGCTCGAACAGCTTCTGCCCGCCCGCAGATGTCCCGGCGTCGGTGAAGTCGATGAGCAGCTCTCCCAGTGCGGTAACAGAAATCATCTCGTGCCCCTCTCTCCCCGAAGCGGGGTTTGGTTGTCCGTCTAAGCGCATGCTACAGCCTTTGGCGTTCCTATGACAATGGTTGGCATTTGCACAATTATACCTTAGAAGTAATTGACAAATGTAAAGTGATTTTATAAGTTTTTGAACAAATAGTCTGCGCTTTTTGAGTAGACGAATGCACGGTTCGCTTGGGAGTCCAAATAACAAAGGAGGGGGGCCCGATATGAGCGAAAAGCAAGTGGAAAACGTTCCGAAGAAGAAGGGGGGAAACAAGCTCCAAGAAACGCTCATGTACGTCAGACAGCACTGGCAGCTGTACGTCCTGTTCATCCTGCCGGCATTCCTGCTGACGATCATCTTCCGCTACATCCCCATGGGCGGAATCCTGATTGCGTTCGAGGAATATAACCCGTTCCGCGGCGTCTTTGGCAGCGAGTGGGTCGGTTTCTCACACTTCGAACGTTTCCTGTCATCCCCAGACTTCATGCGCTATCTCGCGAACACGCTCAAGCTGAGCGTCTTCGGCCTGCTGTGGGGCTTTCCCGCGCCCATCCTTCTCGCCTTCCTGCTCAACAGGATCCTGAGCACCAAGATCAAGCAGAAGATTCAGCTGATTCTCTACATGCCCAACTTCATCTCCGTCATCGTTCTCTGCGGTATCGTGCGCATCCTCCTGTCGCCCACGGGCCTCATTAACTTGCTGCTGGGCACCAACTGGAACTTCATGACCATGCCGGCCGCCTTCCGCACCATCTACATCGCGTCGGGCATCTGGCAGGGTGCCGGCTGGGGCTCCATCATCTACACGGCCGCCCTCTCCAACGCGAGCAAGGACCTCAAGGAGGCCGCGGTCATCGATGGCGCCAACATCATCCAGCAGATCAAGGCCGTCGAGTGGCCCGCCATCAAGGACACCGTGCTCATCCAGTTCATCATGAGCGTCGGCAACATCATGAGCGTCGGCTTCGAGAAGGCGTACGCCCTCCAGACCGACCTCAACCTCGCCAGCTCCGAGATCATCTCGACCTATGTGTACAAGGTCGGTCTTCTCGATGGCAACTACGGCTTCTCGACCGCCGTCGGACTGTTCAACACCGTCATCAACGTCATCCTCCTCATCGCGATGAACCAGATCGTGAAGAAGATGAACGATGGCAAGGGCATGTACTAGGGAAGGGGGCATCATGGCAACAAAGAAAAAGAGCGAATTCGCCAAGCTTCCCTCCGAGGACAAGGCGATCCTGGTCGTCGGCTATGCCATTCTTGGCCTGTTCTGCCTCGCCATCGTCCTGCCGATGGTCTACATCATCCTGGCGTCGTTCGTGGACCCCGTGACCCTGCAGAACCAGGGCCTGACCTTCGACTTCAGCAAGTGGACGACCACGGCATACGAGCGCGTCCTCTCCAACGGGCAGATCTGGATCGGCTTCCGCAACGCCATCGTCTACTCGGTGCTGTTCACGATCATCTCGGTCATCGTTACGCTCCTGGCCGCATATCCCATGTCGCGCGACGACTTCAAGGGCCGGGGCTTCTTCAACCTCATCTTCATGATCACCATGTTCTTTGGTGGCGGTCTGATCCCCACCTACTTGTTGATCAGCCGGCTGGGGCTTCTCGACTCCATGTGGGCGGTCATCCTGCCCGGCGCCTTCGGCGTCTACAACATGATCATCGCGCGGACCTATTACCAGGGCATTCCCAAGGATCTGCAGGAGGCGGCCGAGATCGACGGCGCCAACGAGATGGTCTACTTCTTCCGCGTGCTGCTCCCCGTGTGCACCCCCATCATCGCGACCATCGCCATGTGGAACTTCGTGGGCATGTGGAACAGCTACTTCGACGCGATGATCTACCTCAACAGCGCCTCCAAGCAGCCCCTGCAGCTGGTGCTGCGCTCCATCCTGATTCAGAACCAGCCCGAGCCGGGCATGGTCTCCGACATGCAGTCCACCGCGCAGCGCGCTCAGCTCGCCGAGCTGCTCAAATACGCGACGATCATCATCTCGAGCATCCCGCTCCTGGCGATGTACCCGTTCTTCCAGCGCTACTTCGACAACGGCATCATGGCCGGCGCCGTCAAGGGCTAGTCGCGACGGACGCCAAGACAGTTCGCACAGACTACAGAAAGAGGAAAGACACCATGAGCAAGAAGATCACCCGCCGTTCGTTCCTGTCCGTCTCCGCCGCTGCCGCGGCTGCCGCCGCCCTCACCGCCTGCGGTGGCGGTGCTGGCGGTGGAGAGGCCGTCGACGTCTCCGAGGTCAACCCCGAGGACGTCCAGCTCCCGCTCGCCGAGACCGCGACCCTCTCCGGCCTCACCAACTACCCGGCTGGCTCCGAGTCCGAGCCCAACAACCGCACCATCTTCAAGCGCCTCGAGGAGGAGACCAACGTCCACATCGAGTGGAAGACCATCCAGAGCGACCAGTGGGGCGACAAGATCGCACTCGAGATGTCCAACATCAACACCCTGCCCGACTTCGTCTTCAACGCAAACTTCGGCGACACCGAGCTGCTGAAGTACGCCAAGCAGGGCGTCATCCTCAACGTCGAGGAGCTCATCGACACCTTCATGCCCAACCTGCAGGCCGTCTTCGAGCAGGCTCCCGAGTACCGCACCATGTGCACCGACGAGGAGGGCCACATCTGGGCGCTCCCCTGGATCGAGCAGCTGGGCTACGAGAAGACCGCCATCCAGACCGGGGGCAACATGTCCTTCATCAACAAGGCCTGGCTTGACTTCCTGAGCCTCCCCATCCCCTCCACGGTCGAGGAGTTC
>SUUD01000186.1 GCA_015062715.1 Olsenella sp.
CCGCAGCTACTTTGGCGCCTCCACGTTCGCGACCAACAAGGGCGACCTTGGCCTGGTCCTCGCCGTGCGTGAGGCCCTGCCCGCCGACGCCAAGCTCATCGTTGCCATCCGCGCCGACCGCCCGATGTGCTTCTACGAGCTCGAGCCGTCCTGCGACGCCATCGTCCTCGGCTTCACCGACGGCCACGGCGCCTTCCCCGAGATCGGCCTTGCCAACATCATCACCGGCAAGGCCGAGCCCTCTGGCCTGCTTCCCGCGCAGATGCCCATCGACATGGACACCGTCGAGGCCAACCTTGAGGGCGTCCCACTCCGCGGCGAGCAGCATGCCGGCGGCGAGCGTCTCCTTCCCAAGATCGGGATCGCGATAGCGCCATCGGCACCCCCGTCACTCTCTCCGGCGGGGGTGCCGCCTTGTGTGGGTGGGAGGTGGGACAGTTCGCCCGCAGCGGGACAGCCTGTACCCCTCTACGGAATGGGAATCGTCGCGTCAAGGCAAAACAGGTCGCGCTGGGCTTCCATCGTGAGCGTCCCGTCGTGACGCTCGACCACCATAGCCATCGACTTGGTGCCGAAGCCGTGGTTCGCCCGGTCTTCCTTGCTGGTGAGGGGCATGCCGTCGAGAAACCGCACCTCGCCGGCAAAGCGGTTCTCCACGTGAATCGACACCATCCCAAGCGCCTCCCTCACGCTCAGCGAGATGGTGCGCAGCGCGAGGTCATCGACGCATCGCGACGCCTCGATAGCGTTGTCGAGCGCATTACCGAACAACGAGTAGATCTCCGACGGCTTGAGGAACCCCAGGGCGCTTCCATCCGCGATGCAGGTGAACGTGATCGACTCCCGCTCGCAGATCAAGCTCTTTTCGGTGAGGATGGTGTCGAGGGCGTCGTTGCCGGTGCTGACGCGCGTGTCGTATACCCGTACCTCGCTTGCGATGTCGTCGAGCACCTCCCGGTCGACCACGGCCCCCTCGTGCGCGAGCTCCCTGATCTGGTGACGGATATCGTGGCACTTCACGTTGATTGCGTCGATGGTCTCGCGCGAGAGGGCGTACTGGCTCTCCTTGCTGTGCATGAGGGCCTCCGTCGCCGCCATGTCGGCCTTGAGGCGGGCGTTATAGAGTGCCTCGAACGCAGAGAACAGGACAAACGCGCACATGCAGATGCGAATCAGCTCGAGCGTGGCGACCATGCCGCGATCGAGGCTACTCCGGGAGAGCGTCTGCGTGACCTGGCCGAACGCTATTGCCACAAGCACTGCGATGGCAAAGACCGGCAGCAGCTTGTTGTCGGCAAACTCCCCGGCCCCGCTCCTGTCGATGGCGCGCGCGTACGTGATGCTCACCAGCAGGCAGGCGATGCCCGCGCACGCGGCAAGGAGCAGGGCCTCGAAGGCCATGGGGGTCGTCTCGGGAACCAGCCCCAAGGCGGAGTCGATGACCATGTCATGCCCTCGGCGATGCCCTCGAGCGTCAGTCCCAGCGCCGCCCTGAAGAGCGCTCCCCACACGCCGGTCTCGAAGCACGCGAGAACCGCTGCGACGAGGCAGGCGAGCAGGCCAGTGCGGGTGGCAAGCCCCCAGGCGAGGAAATGGCTCCTGGTGATGTGGTCGAATCTCACGAACCCCAGCCAGTCGACGGTCAGCACCAGAATGACGAGGGTGGATGCGGCCACTGCGGTGCGCAGGGCAAAACGGGGGCGATGGGGGAGCCTTCTCGAGAAGATCCACGTGCCGAGGAGGACCGCCGCCACTCGCACCAGCGGCAGGGAGAACATGGGAAGCGCGCTCATCGGGTGCCTCCCAGGTACTTGGTGATCGCCTCGAGCGCGGGCTTCTTGCAGCTGCGGCTGAGCCAGACGGTGCCTCCACCGGCCATCTCGACCTCGTCGCCGCGAATCCTCCGCACGTGGGAGAGGTTCGCGATGACACTCTTGGAGAACCGGGTGAACGTGGTGTCCGATAGCTCCGCTTCTAGGGCGGAGAGCCTGCCACGTGCTTTGACCGTCTCGCCGTTTGTGAGGTGATAGACCAGGTCATGGTTGCTCGCCTCGACGAAGGAGAGCTCCGCGAGGCTGAGCACACGCGTCTCCTGACGGTTGCTCACCACAATCGTCCGCCCCGAGTTCTGGGTGACGCGGCGCATCGCGCGCCGCATGCGCGCCGCGAAGTCCTCGTAGGCAACGGGTTTGACGACGAAGTCGAGCGCATCCACCTGGTAGCCCTCGACGGCGTACTGGGCGAGGCTCGTCACGAAGACCAGCGGAGTTGTGTGGTCGTCCTCCCGCAGTACGCGAGCCGCCTCCATGCCCGTCATGCCGGGCATGTCGATGTCCATGAGGATGAGGTCGGCCTCGGGGCGTCTCTCGGCGAACTCGAGCGCCGAGGAAAGTCGTAGGACCGAGACGTCCAGCTCCCGCTCGGATGCGAAGCGACGCACATGGCCCTCAAGCGTGGCCGCATCCCCGTCGCTGTCCTCCACCATAAGGATTCGGATCACTGTGCCAACTCCTTCCCTCCTCGCATTGTATCGCCACTCTCGGATTGCGCTTCGCGACGTTCGCGCCGCGTCTCACGACGTTCGTCCCAAGCGGCTCCTGTGCGTCCGTAATCTCAGCGTCAAGGTCGCGCTACTGGATTGCGCGGCATGTGTGCAAAGGAGAGAGAATCATGGCACAGCTTACTCGCAGGAACTTCGTCCAGGTTGCCGGCATGACCGCAGCCGCCGTCGCGCTCGCCGCGTGCAGCAACAACGCCGCCCCGGCTGGTGACGAGCCCACCGACGAGGGCACAGAGCCCGAGGCCACCACCGCTTCCGGCGACCTCACCGCCCCCGACGCCTCCGCATACCCCATCGATCCCGATCCCGAGGGCACCGAGGCCCTTTGGACCTCCGAGGAGACCCGCGATGGCTGGACCCGCTTCACCAATCCCGGCGGCAAGACCCTCGGCGTGAAGGACACCGCCAAGATCATCCAGGCTGGCGGCTTTGCTTTCAAGGACCTCGATGGCACCGGAACGCTCGACCTCTACGAGGACTGGCGCCAGTCCGCTGAGGACCGTGCCGCCGCGCTGGCCGCAGCCCTCACCGACGAGGAGTGCATCAAGCTCATGTGGCACGGCGGTGCCGAGGACCACTCCGAAGGCGCAACCGACCCCGACTTCGGCCTGATCCCGCAGGGCTCGACCGCCGGTGTCTCCCGTCTGGCATCCAACGCGGAGTCTTTCGCTGCCGACATCCAGTGGGTCAACACCGTCCAGGAGATGTGCGAGGCGCGTCCCTACTGCATGCCCTACCTCAACTCCACCGACCCCTACCAGCTCTTCGACATCCCCAACACCATCGGCCTCGCCTCCGCCATGGACAAGGACCTCTGGCGTCGCGCCGGCATGTGGATCAGCCGTGCCTGGCGTGCCACGGGCGTCCGCCTCGAGCTCGGTCCGCAGCTCGACCTCTACACCACGCCCACGCCCAAGCGCGTCGACGGTGCCGTGACCGAGGACCCCGCGGTTGACCGCGACTTCATCCAGGCCTTCGGCGGCGGCATGCAGTCGTCCTGGGGTGACGACAACGCCACCGACGACCTCGGCTGGGGCGACGAGTCCGTCGCCGTCATGCTCAAGCACTTCGCAGGCGCAGGCCCCATCGAGACGGGCGCCGACGACCACTACGACCAGGGCAAGTGGGGCGTCTTCCCCAACGGCAACTACCAGGCCCACCTGCTCCCGTTCCTCGACGGCGGCCTCAACCTCGACTCCTCCACGGGCCAGATGGCGGCCGTCATGACCAACTATGGCATCTCCTACTCGCCTGACAAAGAGTACGGCGAGTACGTGGGCGGCGGCTACAACAAGAAGCAGATCGGCATCCTGCGCAACACCGGCTGGGAGGGCATGATCACCTCCGACTGGGGCATCCTCGACCGTGGTGCCCGTGGCGTCGAGGACCTCTCCCGCTCCGAGCGCTACGAGAAGATGGTTTGGGCCGGCGTCGACCAGTACGGCGGTAACCACGAGCCCGACACCACCGGTGCCGAGGCGTACGAGCTGCTCAAGGCCGAGCTCGGCGACGACGGTGCCACCGACCGCGTCCACGAGTCTGCACGCCGCATCCTCACCCTCATGATGCGCGTCGACCTTTTCGAGCAGCCCTACTCCGAGCGTGCGGTCGCCAAGGAAGTCTTTGACAACGCCGCTGCCGCAGCCTTTGGCATCGAGGCGTCCGAGAAGGCCGTCGTCATGCTCAAGAACGCCGAGGGCATCATCTCCCAGGCTGGCCTTGGCGAGAACCCCAAGGTCTACATCCCGCAGACCTTCGTGCCCGCCGAGATGGGCATGCACCCCAAGCCGTCCGAGATCGTCAGCTCCTTCGACGCCGATGTCGCCGCAAAGTACTTCGACGTCGTGACCGACGGCGTTGCCGACCCCACGGGCGATCCCATGGAGGAGGGCGGCGACCCCATGT
>SUUD01000187.1 GCA_015062715.1 Olsenella sp.
GCAAGACCACCCTCATGAAGGCCATCCTGGGCACCATTCACGCGGACGGCGGCTCGGTCGAGCTCTTTGGCCAGGACGTCGCCGGGCTGTCGGACGCCGAGCTCATCGCCCTGCGCGGACGCGTGGGGTTCGTGAGCGCGGTCACCGCCTACCCCAACGTCATGACCGTGTCCGAGGTCGCGGCCATGTACCGCATGGCCTTTCCCGGCTTTGACCAGGCCACCTTCGAGGGGCTGGCGGAGCGCATCGGGCTTCTCCCCGCCTGGGCGAACAAGAGGGCCAAGGACCTCTCCCGCGGCATGGGCATGAAGCTGCAGCTGGCCTGCACCCTGGCATGTGGCGCCGACCTCGTGATCATGGACGAGCCCACGGCCGGGCTCGACCCCATCGTGCGCGAGGAGGTCCTCGACATCGTGCGCGCGTGGATGGAGGGCGAGTCGCACAGCGCGCTCATCTCGAGCCACATCACCACGGACCTCGAGAAGATAGCCGATTACCTGCTCTTTATTGACAACGGCCGGGTAATCCTGGCCTGCGAGCGCGATGCGGTGGACCAGATGGGCGTCGCCCACCTGCGCACCGCCGAGCTCGAGCGCGTGCTGGGAGATGCCGAGCCGGGTACCCTGCATGTCCTTCACCAGGACCTGAGCTGGGCCCTGCTCGTGCCCGACCGCGCGGCCTTCTCGCGCGCGTACCCCGACTACGTGTGCGACCGGGCGTCCATCGACGACGTCATGGTCCTTCTCGTCAAGGGAGAGGTGAGGTAGATGCGTGCCCTCATGTATGCCGACTGGATCGTCCTGCGCAAGACATTCCTGCGCTACCTGCTCGTCACGCTGCTCGTCATGACGCCGCTTGTCGCCATGGGCAACGACGACGGCGAGATCGCCGCCGGAACGGCGGTGGCCACCCTCTCCGTCACGATGATGGCCATCTACCTGGCGATAAGCCTCTTTGGCTATGACGAGACGAACGACTGGGAGCAGTTCCGCCTGACGCTGCCCACCTCGGCCAGGCAGGTCGTCCGCAGCCGCTACGCCCTGGCCGCCCTGATGATCGCGGGTACCGTGGTGCTGGGGACCGTCCTGGGAGTGCTCATACAGTGGCTCATCGTCACGCTGCATGGCTCGATTGCTGCCCCGCGCGGAACCGCCATCATCGCCCTCGCGGCGCTGGGCGCCGCGCTCGTGGTCACGGCCTTCCTTGCGATCGAGATGCCCATCGTCTTCAAGCTGGGCATTGCCAAGGCGCGTTTTGCGTTCACCATACCGTTCCTGCTCTGCCTGCTGATCAACGTCGAGCCCGTCCGCAACGCCATCTTCCCGCTGCTCGACTCGCTCGAGGCGTTCGCGCGCGGGATTGGCTCGCCCGCCCCAATCTTCGCCTGCGGCGCCGTGGTCGTCGCCGTGCTGTTCCTGGGGTCGATGCGGGTCTCCGAGCGCATCTACGCCGCTCGCGACTTCTGAGAGGCACGACTTCACGGTATCATTTCCTCAGGACCACGACCCGAGGAGGGACCATGATCGAGACCGCGCAGGCCATTGGCATCGACATCGGCGGATCGGGCATCAAGGGCGCGCCCGTCAACCTTGCGGACGGCACCTTCGCCGACGAGCGACTCCGCATCCCCACGCCGCAGCCCGCCACGCCCGAGGCCGTGGCCGACACGGTCAAGGAGATCCTCGACCACTTCGAGGTTGCCGACGGCACCCCCATTGGCGTGGCCTTCCCCGCCCCGGTCAAGCCCGGCAAGCCCCTGCACTACATGTCCAACCTCGACCAGTCCTGGGTGGGCGTCGACATCACCGCGCTGCTCTGCGAGCGTTGCGGCCGCACCGTCCACGTGCTCAACGACGCCGACGCCGCTGGCCTCGCCGAGGCCGCCTATGGCGCGGCCAAGGGCGTCGAGGGCCTGGTCGTCGCCACCACGCTGGGCACGGGCATCGGCACCGCCCTCATCCACGACGGCGTCCTCATTCCCAACTCCGAGCTGGGCCACATCATCATCGAGGGCAAGGGCGACGCCGAGAAGATCGCGGCAGACTCGGCCCGCACCCGCGACGAGCTGGGCTGGAAGAAGTGGGCCAAGCGCCTCACCGAGTACTATCGCCTGCTCGAGCTCTACCTCTCCCCCGACGTCTTCGTCGTGGGCGGCGGCGTGAGCAAGAAGCACGAGAAGTTCTTCCCCTACATCGACATCGAGACGCCCATCGTGCCCGCGGCGCTGCTCAACACGGCCGGCATCGTGGGCGCGGCGCACTTCGCCGACATGCAGTAGCCCGTACGGGGCGCCGATTGGCGGCGCCCCGCTTTTGTCCGCAGTCCTAACTGACACAAACATCTCTTCCAATCACATTTACGCAGATAACACCCACTTTTACTCATGTTTGTGTCAATTGTGAGGTGCATCATGAGAGCATCGGTTGTCGGACCAAGCGCGTTGGCCATCTTGCGGGCCATGAGATGCGGCGTCCTGCCCGGGGGCATTCCTGCCGACAGGGTCGACATGGCGGCTCCCGACCCCTCACCCCGCAAGCGCTGGACCAGGACGGTCCTTGACCGCATCCCCCACATTGACCTCCTGACGGCGGGCAACAGCCGCCCGCTCCACGTTGCGGTCCCCACCAAGAGTTCCCGCATCTGGGCAGAGGGGGTTGAGTCCGTCGTTCTCGAGCGGAGGCTGCCTGAGAAGACGTTCATGCCAGTTGGAGAAGGGCTTTTCATACCCTGCCCCGAGCTACTCTTTCTTTTGATGGACAGGTACATGGACCCGCTTTCCCAGCTCATGCTGGGACTCGAGCTGTGCGGGTCGTTCTCACGCGACCCAGTCCGGCCGCTCGACGGTGACGCACGGCTTGGCATCGTGCCGGTCGCCTCGGCCGAGAAGATCCGCACGTTCGCGGATGCGGCCACGCTGCGCGGCCATGACCAGTCGCGAGAGCTCGCAGCCTGCCTGGCCGACAACGCCTGGTCGCCGGGAGAGGCCCTGGTGGCGGCCTGGGCGGCGCTCCCCTTCCTTGAGTTGGGCTACGGCCTTGGCCCCATCCAGCTTAACGACCGCATCGCTGCAGAGGGTGACCTCGCCACGTTCGCCGCCAAGAAGTCGCGCGTGCCCGACATTCTGCTTGCCGGCACCAAGGTCGGCATCAACTATGACGGGGGCGGCCACCTCGATCTGAGCAAGGTCATCTCCGCCGCGTCTGCCCTTGGGAGCAACCCGGGAGACTCACATACGTCAGTCGAGCTTAACGAGGCCAGCCGCGCCGTACGGGACAAGTACGTCGACGACCGCCGTCGAGACCGCGAGCTGGGGGCCGCAGGCTACCAGGTGTTCGTCGCAACCAAGGAGGACCTCTACGAGCCGGGTGGCCTTGACCGCCTCATGGGCCAGTGCATGTTCGCGTTGCGCAACGCGGGCGTCGAGGGGCTCGGGCCTCTCATCGGTTCCCTCAAGAGCAGGGCCATCGTCAAGGCACGCCAGTCGATGCTCGACAGGGTGCTCGTGGGGCGCGGCGAGTCAGACGCGGTGCTCTAGCCACGCCCAACAATTGACACAAACTCAATCCCGTTACGGGGTATCACCTGATTGGCATCGCGACAGAGATGCGTTTGTGTCAGTTATCGAGCCGGTGGCTGGGAATGGCGCGATGCAGCGCGTCGAGGAACGCCTCGGCGCTGCGGCAGGCCACGAGCTCCTCGGGGAAGCCGATCTCGTCGAGGAGGGCCTCGACGTGCGGGAAGCGCCCGATCCGCGTCGAGATGTGCGCGTCGCTCGCCACGCTGATCGAGACGCCCAGCTCGGCGCAGCGAATGGCGATGTCGCGGCAGAGGGGGCGCACCTCCGGGTAGGCAAAGCTCGCCTCGTTGATCTCGATGAGCTTGTGGCGCTCCTTGGCGGCGAGCAGGACCGTGTCAACGTCGAAGGGCACGCCCGCACGACCAACGTGGCCCAGGATGAGCACCTGCGGGTGGTCGAGGGCGCTCACGTACATGTCCGTGGTCTGGGCGAGCGAGGCGCCGTCGGCAACGTGCTGGTCGTGGATGCTCGCGACGACGAAGTCGCACTGCTCGAGGGCCTGCTCCTGGAGGTTGCGCGGGCCATAGCTACCCCACTCGTGAACCGCCTCGAGCGTGGTGTCCCACCCATAGAGGTGTCCCTCGAGGTCGACGATGTCGGCCTCGACGCCATGGAGCAGGCGCACCCCATGCCAGGTCTCGGGCCAGGCCTTGTAGTTGATGAAGTACTGGTAGTCGCGCAGGTCAGGCTGGCCGTCGACCTTGGGCCAGAGCATGCCCGAGAAGTGGTCGGCGGACCCGAGGAGCTCGAGGCCCGCCTCGGCCGCCGCGCGGACGTTCTCCTCGATGGTGGAGTAGGCATGGCGCGAGTAGAGCGTGTGGTTGTGGACGTCACAGCGAATGCGCATGGTGCCTCCCAGGGGACGAGACCTGTCCCCAC
>SUUD01000188.1:0-1508 GCA_015062715.1 Olsenella sp.
GTCGAGCCGGGAGTCGTCGGCCACCGGGGTCCCGTCCTGGGCGAGGGTGACCGCGGCGTCGTTGGCGTTCGTCGCGGCAGCGTGGTCGAATCGCTCGGAGTCGAACTCGCCGTTCTCGTCGGTGACCACCACGTGCGCCTCGCCGGTCGTCTCGGAGGTGATGAGGAAGGGGCAGCGGCCGACCGACGCCATGGAGTCGGCGTCGACCTTGTTGAAGCGCAGGCCACCGCGCATGACCTGGTCGTCGAGGGAGACGTCCTCGGCGGTCAGGTCGATGACCTGGCCGTCCTCGCGCACCTGGAACGTCCTCGACCAGGACTCGTTGGGCTCGTAGCCCTCCGGCGCCTGGGCCTCGCGCACGGTGTACGTTCCGTAGGGGAGGGCCCGCGCCTCCGTCTGTGCCAGCCCGTCCCGGTCGGTGACGATGGTGCACACGACCTCGCCGGGGTCGTGACCCTCGCCGTCGACGACGACGGGCAGCGGGGAGTCGAGCGTGACCTCGAGCGTCGTCCCCGCCAGCGTCGCGGCGCCCTGTGGCGCATGCGCCCCGGTCTCCCGCGAGACCTTTCCGACCTGCACCGCCCCGCGGACCACGTCGTCGGCGCAGTCCTGCTCCACCATCACGGTCTCGTGGCCCCTGACCTCGACCCGTGCGGACCAGGCCTCGTTGGGGAGGTACCCATCGGGAGGCGCCGCCTCGCTCACCTCGTAGTCGCCGTAGGGGAGCGCCGCCTCCCCCGTGGACGCCAGGCCCTCATCGTCGGTCGTGATGCGCATGACCTCCTCGCCAGGCTGGTAGGTCTGGCCCCCGACGCTCACGGGCCCCGGCCCGAGGTTCACGACCGAGAACGCCGCCCCCGAAAGCGTGGCGTCGCCCTGGGCCAGCTCGCCCGTCTCGGTGTCCCGCTTGCGCACGGACAGGCCGCCGCGGACCACGCGCTCGGAGACGTCCCCGACCGCGTCCCAGCCCGCGAGCGCCACCGCCGTCGCGGAGCCGGACGCCGCCTTGATGTGGGCCACGAGGGCCCCGTCCAGAGGCTCGTAGCCCTCCGGGGCCTCCAGCTCGCGCACCACGAGCGTCCCCAGGGGCAGCGAGACCGCGCCGTCCTCCACGAGCAGGGCCTCGCCGCCGATCGCATCCGCGTCGAGCGTGACCGCGCCCTCCTCGTCCGTCGTGACCTCCCAGCTGCGCCAGGGACTCTCGGGCAGCGACGCCGCGGTGTGGTGGCCCTGGTAGAGCGAGACCTCGAGGCGGGCGCCGGCGAGGGAGGCCGCGCCCTGGGCGCGGCCCACGCCATCGGCGTCGAGCTTGCGCAGGAGCAGCGGGATGCGGTAGCGCAGCGGGACCTCCTGCACCGTGACGGATGCGGTCTTGCCCGAGGGCACCTTCACCTCGTGGGCGGCAGGGTCGAGCGCAAATCCCGGCGACGGCGTCGTCTCGCGCACCCAGTAGGTGCCCGGCGGGAGCTCGCCCGAGGTCGCCTTGCCCTGGGCGTCAGTGGTCATCG
>SUUD01000188.1:1518-4448 GCA_015062715.1 Olsenella sp.
CATCGTGCCCACCGAGGCCGAGCAGGCCTTGTCGGCGTAGATGCCGTAGCTCGCCCCCTTGAGGGCGTAGCAGTCGTTCCCCTTGGTGAGGGCGGGGTTGGACGTCTCCTTGGCCAGGGAGATCTTGCCCAGGGGAATGACCTCGAGCATGTTCTGATGCTCGTTGTCGGGGGCCGTCCATATCTTGGACGCGCGGTCCCACACGCCCGAGGCGCCCGCATGGCCGAGCGCCTGCTTCGCCAGGGCCGCGGCGACGTTGACGTCGTTGCGCGTGGCCCCGTCGCCCACGGCGTCGACGCCAAGGGCGGTGGTCCCGCCATAGCTGCAGTCGCCCTGGAGCATCCACACCGCGAGCTGCGACGCCTTCTGCGGGTTGTCGGGCGACCGGCCTCCCATGGACGGGTCGACGGGGTAGAGGTGCATGGCGAGCCATGCCAGGGCGTGCGGGTCGCAGCGCGCGAGCGACGAGGACGCCTCGCCGGTGTAGTGCCAGGACCGGTACGTCACGCCCTTGGGTCCGTGCTTCTCGTACTCGGCGCAGTAGCCCTTGTTGCCGGTGGTGGTGTAGAAGTCGGCGTACATGACGTACGTGCCCATCGTGTTGTAGTCCCAGTACTCGCTGCCGGTCTCGGCCTGGGCGCCACGTGCGGGGAGCAGGACCGCGAGCAGCGTCGTCAGCAGGGCGGCTGCCAGGGGCACCAGGAGCCGGGCACGCCGCCCGGCATGTCCCGTCCCCGCCGGCGAGCCGCCGCGGGGAAGGTCGCCTCCCCGGATCCTCGCCCGCCTCTTACCCGGGGCCCACCCGTCGGTTCCCGGCCTCGTGCCACGCCGTCCCTTGCCCGACCCTGCCATCGTCCAGCCCTCCTTGGTCTCGCGTTCGTCCAGATGGGGAGGACAGGATGCGCCAGGCGTCCCAACAACGGCCCAACACCGGTCTGACCAGATACCTGCAAACTTCAAGCAAAGTCCCAACAAATCGAGGGCTCCCCAAGGTGGGAGGGGGTGTCTGGAGGGGGCGGAAGTCGGCCCCGCCGTTAGGTGTTTCCGTGGCGACGTTTTTGCTGTGATAGAATCCACACATATGCGGGTGTCGCCAAGTGGTAAGGCCCCAGCTTCCCAAGCTGGTATCCGCGGGTTCGAATCCCGTCACCCGCTCCATCGAACGCGTCGGGCCCCCTCGGGGGCCCGTTCCATGTGGGGCCTCGTGGTCCCGCCGGCAGAGAGGGGAGACAAGCCGTGACGAACATGCCCATGACGCTCCAGGAGGTCCGCAGCGCGATGAAGGGGCTCATCAGCCCGCTCAGGCGCTATGCCGACCTGCTCGTGGCCGACGGCGCCGCCATCCAGCCCGGCCAGGAGCTCGTCGTGAACGCCCCGGCGGAGGCCGTCGACTTCACGCGCATGGTCGTCCGGGCCGCCTACGAGCGCGGCGCGGGCCACGTGACGGTCATCTGGAACGACGACCAGGTCGCGCGCATGGAGTACGAGAACTGCCCCGTCGAGCACTTCGACACGACGCCGTCGTGGCGCATTGAGCAGCTCAACTCGCTGGCCGAGGCCGGCGCCGCCTTCCTGTACCTCGAGGGCGAGGACCCCTGCGCGCTGGCCGGCATCGACCCGGCCAAGCCCGCCTGCGCCCGCAGGGCCCGCAACCGCGACTGCCACGTCTTCCGCCATGGCATGGACTTCGGCATCAACGCCTGGAGCATCGGCGGCGTCTCCACGAAGGCCTGGGCCAAGACGGTCTATCCCGAGTACTCCGAGGACGAGGCGGTGTACCGCCTGTGGCTCGCCATCCTCGACGTGGCCCGCGCGACCGGGATCGACCCCCACTCGACGTGGGAGACCCACAACGCGACCTTCGAGAAGAACAAGCGCCTGCTCAACGAGGGTCGCTTCGACCACCTGCGCTATCGCTCGTCCAACGGGACTGACCTCACCGTGGGCATGACCAGGGGCCATGTCTGGGAGGGAGGGGCCGCCCGCACGGTCGGTGGCGTCTCGTTCTTCCCCAACATCCCCACGGAGGAGGTCTTCACCTCGCCCGACCGCATGCGCGCGGACGGCGTCGTCCACTCGGCCCTGCCCCTCGTCCACGCCGGGCGCGTCGTGCGCGACTTCTGGTTCCGCTTCGAGGGCGGGGCGGTGGTCGACTTCGACGCAGCCGAGGGCCGCGACGTCCTCGAGCAGATCGTCGCCACCGACGAGAACGCCTGCCGCCTGGGCGAGGTCGCGCTCGTCTCGAAGAACACCCCCATCCGCCAGAGCGGCCTGCTCTTCTACAGCACGCTCTACGACGAGAACGCCAGCTGCCACCTCGCGCTGGGCACCGGGTTCCCCGAGTGCCTGGAGGGCGGCGAGGAGATGAGCGTCGAGGAGCTGCTCGCCCACGGCGTCAACCACAGCCACACCCACGTCGACTTCATGGTGGGCTCTGACGACCTCGACGTCACCGGCGTCCGCGAGGACGGCACCGAGGTGCCCATCTTCGTGAGCGGCCAGTGGGCCTGGGAGTAGCGGCCCCCGCCCCGCCATGCGGGTGGTAGAATGGCACGGCACAGGCGCCCTTAGCTCAGTTGGCCAGAGCAGGAGACTTTTAATCTCAAGGTCCTGGGTTCGAGTCCCAGAGGGCGCACCAGAGAAACGCAGGGCCAGGCAGCATGCCTGGCCCTTCTCGTTTCCGCGCGCACTAAACGCGCGCTAAACGCACGCTGAAGCGGGGCTGACAATGCCTGCATTCCGTGGGTTGCTTTCAGGTTATGTCATTCGCCGACACAACATGTTGTGTCCTTGAATTCGACCCCCACACAAGCTATTGTGTTCTTCGCGCCCGCATGGGCGCTTACCTGTCCGCATGGGTGGCCAACCGTAGCTGAGGAGGGGTCATGCCGTCACCTGTCACCGCGTATCCCACGTCCATCGTCAAGCGC
>SUUD01000018.1 GCA_015062715.1 Olsenella sp.
CGTCTCTCGTAAGAGAACATATGTTCTATTACCCTAGTATCCTATCCTTGCCCAGCGGCCTTCGAGCTCGCTGAGCACGCGATTCATTTCGTCGCTCTCGTCCGTCGTTCCACGAAGGCTCTCAATCTTTTCAAGCAGTTCCTTGACGGTCACATAGACCTGTCTGACCGTCGCCTCGGCCTTCTTGCGGGCCTCATCGTCAAGCAGGAGATGGTAAGCCCCAAGACACAGGCCTCCCACCACTACGACGTTTCGCACGACATGGGTCGGAGTCATGTTACTCCCCAGCCTCCCTACCCATTTCTATGGCCTCGACGATGCGCGCAAGCTCATCTTCGTCCTTGAACTCGATTTCGATCTTGTTCTTGCCACGGACGGTCCGGACCTTGACACCCACGTCAAGCATCCTCCTCAGCTGCCTGGCAGCCCTCTTGAATGATTGAGGTGAGGGGGTTCTTGGCTTTCGCTCGGTCTCTATGCCAGAAAACAACGGGGCGAGATTTTCTGTCTGCCGAACGGTAAGGTGCTCGTCGATGACCTTTCGTGCCAGGCGCTCCCGACCCTCCTGGGTCGGTACGGCAAGTATTGCCCTTGCGTGACCAGCAGACAGCTCGCCTTCCTCCATAAGCTTCTGCACCTCCTTGGGGAGATCAAGGAGACGCAGGGTGTTGGCGATAGCCGACCTTGACTTTGAGAGCAGCTTCCCCAGCTCCTCCTGTGTGAGGGACTGGTCATCGATCAGCTGCTTGTAACCCAGTGCCTCCTCTATGGGATTGAGGTCGGCACGCTGGAGGTTCTCGATGAGTGCCAGCTGAAACACCTCGTCGTCGCTTACCTCACGAACGATGACCGGCACCTCGGTAACCCCTGCGAGCTTAGCCGCCTGGTATCTTCTCTCACCAGCAACGATCTGATACGACGACCCCTTCTTGCGTACGAGAATCGGCTGTAATATCCCGTTCTGCTTGATCGAATCTGCTAGTTCTGCCAGTTTTGCCTCATCGAAGGTCCTGCGTGGCTGATTAGGGTTTGTCTTGATGCTCGACAGGGGAAGTTGCGTTTCCGGGGGCAGACCGCCGACTTCGGCGTTTGCCTCGCCCATCAATGATGCAAGGCCCTTACCGAGTCCACTCTTCTTAGGCACGCTTCATCACTTCCTTAGCAAGCTTTTGGTAGGCAACTGCACCCTTGTTCGACTTTGCATAGAGCGTAATCGGAAGGCCGTGGCTTGGGGCTTCCGACAGCTTTACACTTCTGGGGATTACCGTAGTAAATACCGTCTTCCCGAAGAACTCTCGAACTTCCTCGACTACCTGTTTCGAGAGTGTTGTCCTCGAGTCAAACATCGTCATTAGCACACCAAATACCTCAAGTTTCGGATTGAGGCGGCTCTTCACCATTCTCATGGACTCAAGAAGCTTTGTTACGCCCTCAAGAGCGTAATACTCGCATTGAATGGGAATGAGCAAACTGTCTGCTGCAACGAGCGCATTTATGGTCAACAACCCCAGTGATGGGGGACAATCGATGAATATGTAGTCAAAGTCGTTCTTAATCGGCTCAATGATTCCACGTAGGATGCTCTCACGTGCCATCTCCGAGACGAGCTCGACTTCGGCGCCTGCCAACTGAATTGTTGCAGGTACAACCCATACTCCTGGAACAACAGTCTCATGAACCAGATTCTCTATGGGTTCCCCTTGAAGAAGGGCATTATATACGCACTTATCGAGCTCTTCCTTCTCGATACCATAACCACTGGTTGTATTTCCCTGTGGATCGAAGTCAATGACCAGTACCTTTTCGCGTTCTTCACCGAGAGCGGCAGATAGGTTTACCGCTGTCGTTGACTTTCCCACACCACCTTTTTGGTTAATGATTGCGATTACACGTGTTTCACGCTTCTGATGACGTCGTTTTTGACTCTTGAACTCCACTGCTCCTCCTCGTCTTTGCTTTGTTTGAGCGTGGTCTTGTTCAATATATCAGTTTGACTGCCATGTTTGTTTCACGTGAAACACTTTTCTTTTGTTGAACTCTGTTTCACGTGAAACATTATTTGATTCCAAGTGGTCGTTTTCGTGCCATTCCTACCCTTCGTGGCAACTTAATATCTGGCTCACTGTCTTTCATAAAGACAATGATCTCTCTAGTTCCCATGTCTTTGGGAAGCCGGTATGTTTCACGTGAAACAAAGGTCATACCGACAAGAGCAGCTGCACGCAACCCCTGATCCCACTCCTCGTTTGAAAGAGGTGCCTTAGATATAACAAGCCTTCCACCCTGACAAAGAAGGGGAGATGCATATTCGAGCAGGACGTTGCAAGGGGCCACGGCACGGGCTACAACCCTTGTGAATGATGCCCCTCTACTCTTGGCAAGCTCTTCAGCACGGATTGCCTGTACAGAGCAATGAGTCTGGTCACCAAGGCGTTCTATGCCTTCAGAGACAACAGTCACCTTCTTTGCCACAGAGTCAATGAGGGTGCCCGTGGCTCCAGAGCAGATGGCAAGAGGAACACCAGGAAACCCGCCACCAGTACCTATATCAACAAACTCATCTTCTGCACTGATATACGGCAAAAAGAGCAGAGAGTCGACGAGGTGAAGAATGACAGCCTCTTCGATATTGGTAATGGCAGTGACGTTGATAACCTTGTTCCTCTCAAGGACATAGAGAAGATAGTCTATGAGCTGCTCTGTCTGATCCTGTGACAGCCTTATGTCATAGTTCAAGGTCATCTCTTGAAGCTGTTCACATAGCTTGTCTTGTTCGGTTCCCATAATCCGCCTCTGACAAAACTTCTTGTATCAAGAACTATTGTCACATAAAAGGAGGGCACCTGTGGCGCCCTCCTAAAATTGATACTATGTTCGACCAGACTAAAGAGCTGTGATGACGACATACCTCTCGGGATCCTCACCCTCTGAATGGGTGGTGACACCATCATCGTTCAGGAGCGCAAGGTGAATGAGCCTGCGCTCGTAGGCATTCATAGGCTTGAGCCTGACCTGACCATGCTGCCGCTTGGCCCGGGCGGCAGACGAGGCGGCAAGGGTCTGGAGCTTCTGGCGGCGGCGGCTCTTGTATCCCTCGATGTCGACGACGACGGGGTAATGGAAGCCAAGCTTGCTGCTCACCAAGGAGGAGACGAGGAGCTGGAAGGCATCGAGGACTCGTCCATGACGACCGATGAGGACCGCAAGGTCACCACCGTTGATGTCAAGGATGAGCTCTCCCTCGTCACCCTCATACTCGTCAATGCTCGATTGGGTCTCGCCAAAGCAGGCCAGAATGGAGCGGACGATCTCGACCGAGACGTCGGCGATGACATCGAGCTGGTCATCGGTCAGCTCGTCGCCAGCCTCGTACGCGGCACAGATTGCCGCATAGGGCGATTCCTTCACGGATTCGATACTCTCATCAATTTGAGAGATTGTCTCCTCTTCCATTGCTTCCTCCTACGGGATACTCAAAGAGGGGCCGAGGTGCCTAGCCCTTCTTGTGGGGACGGGCCTTCTTCGTCTTTCGAACCACATCCACCTTGATGGGGGCGTTGGCCGCTGCGGCTGCAGCCTCAGCCTTGGCCGCGGCCTGGACACGACTGGTGATGAACTGCTGCTGGATGACGCCCCAGAGAGAGGACGTATCGTAGTAGAGAAGGACGCCGACGGGAACGCGCCATCCCATCCAGACCATCATGACAGCCATGACCATACCCATCATCATGGTCGTCTGACGCTGCTCGGCGGGCTGGGAGTTCAGGTTCGAGAACATGGGGATGAACGTGAGGACGCCAAAGAGCAGGTCGAGAAGGATGTGGATCCAGGAGCCGGCGATGCCGTTGGCGGCAACCGCGTCGGCGATCGACATGCCGAGGGAAGGAATGATCGCGTAGAAGGAGGCGGTGCCAGGGAGCATGTCCCTCAGGACCGTGAACAGGGCGAAGAACACCGGCATCTGCAGGAAGAGGGGCAGGCATCCTCCCACGGGATTGAAGCCGATCTCGCGGTAGAGGTCCTGCATCTCCTGGCTCTGGCGCTGGGGGTCGTCGGCGTAGCGCTCCTGGATGTCCTGGATGCGCGGCTGCATGGCCTGCATGCGCGCGGAGGACTTCGTCGAGCTGATTGTGAGCGGCGTGAGCAGGATTCTGATGATGAAGGTCAACAGAATGATGCCGAGGCCCCAGTCACCGACCGCCGTCGAGATGAGGTTCAGCACCTGGTACAGGAAGTTAACGAACCAATCCCACATAATTCCTCCGACCGACCCCTAGGGAACGGGGTCGTATCCTCCTTCGTGGAACGGATGGCAGCGACAGATCCTCTTGACCGCGAGCCACCCACCCCGAGCGAACCCATAGCGCTCGATGGCGATGAGCGCATATTCCGAGCACGTCGGCGAATAGATGCAGCTGGGAGGGAGCAGGGGAGAGATAAACCGCCTGTAGAACCTCACCAACGCAAGAAAGAGCCTCGTGACTGGGTCCCGGTGGGCCCGATCATCCCTGGCTCCTCCTGTGCTCATCCTTCGCCATCAGCCTCTCGAGTGCCTCGGCCACCTCATCGGGGTTCGCGTCATGTGTCGCCGTGGTGGCAAACATGATCGTGCGCGTTCCCGTTCGGGGCATCCCGCACCTTCGCGCCGCCTCTCGCATGACACGCTTGCACCTGTTGCGAAAGACGGCATTTCCAAGCCGCTTAGCTGCGACGAAGGCGACCTTTCCAGGACCGCCTTCGTCGTCACTCAGAACAGTAACGCGCAGGAGCTTGCTGCTATGCCTTCTCCCGCGCGAGAATACCTCTTCGAACTCCGACCTGGACTTGATGGTCTCCATTTACCTGTCAGAGACGGTCAGCCTCTTGCGACCCTTGGCGCGACGACGGGCGAGGACGGCGCGGCCGCCCTTGGTGGCCATGCGGGCACGGAAGCCGTGGCACTTGGCCCTCTTGCGCTTGTTCGGCTGGTAAGTACGCTTCATTTCGAATTCCTCCTGGGAACCACTTTGGTGCGGATACTGCGTAAGCCACAAGATTGTAGGGGTCTTCCTGCGATTCTGTCAATTTCTCCACAAAGGCAGCGGCAGTTCCGTCAAGGAGCGAGGATACAAATCTTCCACTCCCTGCCCTGACATATTTCGCAATGGATGAAATAAGATAAGAAAGAAGCACGTAGGGATGGTATTATCTTCCAGCTGCACGAAAGCTTTTCACAGAGGTTATCAACATGATTTCATAGCTTGTTGAAAACTTTCTTCCGTAAGAAAGAAATCTTGGAAAGTTTTCAACGACGGTTGGAATGTTGTCGAAAGATTCGAAAGGAGGGTCGTCATGAAGGACTTCATCCCCTTTGTGGGGGACGACGGAATCCCCTCGTTGGAGAGCGAAGTTCGCTACCCCGCGCGGATCGCCGTGTATGACGACCCCTCCGTCGCCCCGCAGGTACTCGTCATCGAGCCAACCGACATCCGCTCCTATCTCTCCGAAATCACGAACAACGTGACGCGCCTCTCACACGAGCGTGGCGGGCGCCTTCCCTTCACCATCATCCGCGAGATCGTCGAGAACTACATCCACGCCTCGTTCATAGAGCCCTCCATCAGCATCTTCGACGACGGGAACACCATCCGCTTCTGCGACCAGGGTCCCGGCATCCCCGAGAAGCAGCGGGCCCTCGAGATCGGCACCACCTCGGCAAGCGAGGACATGAAGCACTACATCCGCGGCGTCGGGTCCGGCCTGCCCATCGCCCTCCAATACATGCGCGACAAGGGTGGGACCCTCACCATCGAGGACAACATCTCGACGGGCACCATCGTGACCATCTCGGTCGCACAACCCGCGGCCCAGCCTGCGGCCCAACCTACCGTCATAGCATCCGCCCCGGTTGCAGCCCCATCCCCCACGCCAACCCAGCCGAGCCCCTCCATCTCCCTGTCGGCCCGTGGGGAGCAGATCCTCGACTACCTCTCCTCCCACGAGAGCGTCGGTGGCATCGACCTCGTCAGGGAGTACGGTGGTTCCCAGCCCACGTGGTCCCGCGAGCTCAAGGCACTCGACGAGAGTGGCCTCACCCGCAAGGTCGGCCAGCGGCGCCTCCTGACCGACGCAGGTCACGCACTCCTGTCGACACGATAGCTTCCCCGATTTTTCAACACCACCGCCCACCCTCTTCCATATAATGAGTTTTCGACATTTTTGGAAGACAAGGGTTGGTACCAATGGACTTTTCGACAAAAGCTGAGGCTGAGGCGCTGTGGAGCGACGCGGTCGACGCGCTCGCCCACGACGGCATGCCCAGCTCACGCACGGCATTGCTCGAGGGATGCGACCCCCAGGGCTTCGACGGAGGCACCCTCACGGTCGTCGCCGCGTCGCGCTTCATGAAGATGCAGGTGGAGAAGAGCGCGAGGGAGGTCGAGGAGGCCCTCGCGAGAATCGCCTACGAGCCCGTGACGCTCGTGGTCGAGGCCGCGGCACAGCCCGCCACGCCGGTGAAGACCCACTCCGAGATATCCCAGTCCGAGCTCTCGTCCCTCTCGTCCTCCATCACCGGCGCCACCCAGCCGGTCGCACCGGATCTCGCGCCTCTCGCTCCTGCCCCCGCGGCCGAGGAGCGCAAGGTCGCGAACGTCCTCGTCGAGGAGATCACCGAGGAGGACTCAAAGCTCACCTTCGACCGCTTCGTCGAGGGCGAGGAGAACATGCTCGCCCTGCAGACCGCCAAGCAGGTCGCCGACGGCGAGAACAAGACCTACAACCCCCTCTTCATATATGGGAAGAGCGGCGTGGGCAAGACGCACCTGCTCAAGGCCATCCAGAACTACATCGCGAAGAACGAGCCGTCGCGCATCTGCGTGTACAAGGCCGCGGGCGACTTCATCAAGGACTACACCTCGGCCCTGCAGGACCGCTCGAAGGGCGTCATGGAGGAGCTCGAGCAGTCCTACCGCGACGTCGACGTGCTCATCGTCGATGACGTGCAGAACCTCAAGGGCGCCGCGAGCACCATCCGCTTCTTCTTCAGCACCTTCAACTACCTCAAGGACCACGGCAAGCAGATCGTCATGGCGGCGGACGAGTCGCCCATGCAGCTGGGCCTGGGGGAGAAGGGCTTCGACGAGCGCGTCACGAGCCGCTTCGACTCGGGCTTCACCTGTCCCATCCAGGCCCCCGACTACGAGCTCAAGCTGGCGCTCGTGCGCACCTTCTACACGCAGATGAAGGAGGACGCCGTCAACGAGCACCTGCGCGGCTACGAGGGGACCATCTCGGAGGAGAACCTCAACCTCATGGCCGAGCGGTCGGGCACCAACATCCGCGTCATCCGCAGCTTCTGCCAGTCCTGCCTGCTCGAGGCCACGAAGTGCGAGAAGGAGGGACGGGCGCTGGCGCGCGAGGACATCCTGCGCATCGCGAACCGAAAGTTCGCCAACGCCACGCGCACGCTCAGCATCGAGCAGATCCAGCGGGCCATCGAGCAGGAATACCAGATCAACCACAACGACCTCGTCGGCGGCAAGCGCACCAAGGAGATCATGGAGCCGCGCCACATCGCCATCTGGCTCACCCGCGAGCTCACCGACAACACCCTCGAGGCGATCGGCAAGCGCTTTGGCGGGCGCAGCCACGCCACGGTGAAGCACAGCATCCAGTGGGTCGACGACTCCATGCGCGAGAGCAGGGTCTTCTACGACCGGATCACGCACCTGCGCGACACCCTCACCGAGGAGTGATGTGGAAAGGGCAGGTCATCTCTGTTCATAAGTAGAAGAAAGCGTGACGGTATCTGTTGACAGCGCGCCGCGCCGAGGGGAAACGTTCAAAGGGAAGAGATGTTAGAGATAACGGCGACAACAACTGGAGGTGCCGCCACCTCGTGAATTCGGGAGTTATCTACACTTCAACAATGCTTACTATTACTACTCAAGAACTAGGTACTTATATCTTTAGATAGAAGAAAGACGCTCACGCACAAGGGAAAGGGTCGTCATGAAGTTCACCGTCAGCCAGTCCGCGCTCTCGAAGGCCCTCGGCATCGTGTCGAAGGGCATGGCGACCAACTCGACGCTGCCGTTGCTCTCGGGCATCGACATCCATGCGGAGGGTGGGGTGCTCGAGTTCCGCACCACCAACCTGACCATCTCCGTCCGCCACAAGATCGCGGCGAACGTCGAGGAGCCGGGCGAGACCGTCGTCTCGGGCAAGATCCTCGCCAATATCGTCAAGACCCTCCCTGACGCGGCGGTCTCCTTCTCGTCCGAGGGCAGGAGCCTCACCATCTCGTGCGAGAAGAGCACCTTCAAGCTCAACACCCTCGACCCGGCCGACTTCCCCGACTTCCCCGACTTCGCCCTCGCCGAGTCCATCGAGCTGCCCTGTGACGAGCTCTCCAAGATGGTCGACCGCGTGTACCGCGTCACCTCGAAGGACAACACCAGGCCCATCCTCTCGGGCATCCTCATGCACGTGGAGGCCGGCACCATCCGCCTGGTCGCCACCGACTCCTACCGCCTCGCCCTGTGCGACGCCGCGGTCGACGCCCCCGGCTCGTTCGAGATGATAGTCCCCGGCGTGGCCTTCCACGACGTCCTCACCCTCCCCTCCGACACGGGGAAGATCCTCATCGGCAAGACCGACAGCCAGGTGGTCTTCGTCTTCGGCAACACCACGTACGTCACGCGCAAGATCGAGGGCAACTACCCCAACTACCGCCAGCTGCTCCCCACCGAGTGCTCCACGTCGGTGACCGTCAACGTCGGCACGCTGGCCGCCGCGCTCAAGCGCGTCTCGGTCATCTCGCTGTCCAACCCCTCCATCCGCTTCGACATCGACGCCGCCTCCGGCACGGTGCGCCTCACCGCCACCTCCCCCGACCAGGGCGAGGCGACCGAGGTCATCCCCGCCGAGATCGAGGGCAGGAGCATGGCGATCGCCCTCAACTACCACTACGTCTTCGACTGCGTCAACGTCGAGGCGGGCGACCGCGACATGAAGCTCGAGCTCAAAGAGTCCATGCAGCCGGGCATCTTCCGCTCGCACTCCGACGTCGACTACCTCTACCTGCTCATGCCCGTCCGGATGTAGCACCGTGGCGCTCAGGGTCAGCTCGATCTCGCTCGTCAACTTCAGGAGCTTCGAGAGCTTCGGGGTCATGCTCGACCCCGGGCTCACCGTGCTCGTCGGCGGCAACGCCGTGGGGAAGACCAACACCGTCGAGGCCCTGCAACTCATCACGACCGGCAGGTCGTTCAGGAGGCCGCGACCGCAGGAGCTGCTGCGCGAGGGGGCTTCCGAGGGACGCGCCGAGGGCAGGATCGAGGGTGACGGCCGCGTCATCGACGTGGAGTGCGAGATTTTCCAGGGAAAGCGCCGCTTCAGGCGCAACGGCAAGACCTGCCAGGCATCCGACCTCATCGGAACCCTCATGTCGGTCCTCTTCTGCCCCGACGACCTGACCCTCGCGAAGGGGTCGGCGTCCTGGCGGCGCCAGGAGATTGACACCTTCGGGGCCCAGGCGAGCCTGGGCTACGACAAGGTCACGCGCGCCTATGCCAAGGCGGTCGAGCAGAGGAACAGCTTCCTCAAGGGGGAGTGGGCCGACGACGTCTTCCTCGAGGCATGGGACGAGACGGTCGCGCTTGGCGCGGCCACGCTGCTCTCCCACCGCATGGCACTCTTCTCCCGCATCGAGGCGCGCTTCTCCGAGATCTATCGCGAGCTCTCCGGCGGCGAGCGCGCCAGCGCCACATACGTGGCCTCGCTCGGGGAGGACGTGATGGGGAAGACCAAGGCAGAGCTCCAGGGCCTGATGCTCTCGGCCCTGGCCCGCGCCCGCGAGGACGACCTGCGCCGCCAGATGACCACGGTGGGACCCCACCGCGACGACATCGAGTTCTCCATCGAGGGCAGGCCCGCGCGGACGTACGGGTCGCAGGGCCAGCAGCGCTCGATCGTGCTCGCCTGGAAGATGGCCGAGGTCATGGTATCGAAGGACATCGTCGGCGAGTTGCCGCTCCTGTTGCTCGACGACGTCATGAGCGAGCTCGACGCCGAGCGCCGCCAGGCCATGATCGCCTTCGTCGAGGCGGGCATGCAGACGGTCGTGACCACCACGAACCTGGGGTACTTCCCCGACGAGCTGCTCTCGCGCGCGAAGGTGGTGCGCTACGATGGCTGACCAGCCGCGCGAGGGGAGAAGGGTGTCCCTGGGCGAGGCCCTCGAGGGGGTCATGTCCTCGGAGGCCTTCACCCGCTACACCGGCAACGAGCGCGCCGCCCAGGCGTGGTTCTCGGCGAACGGCGACTTCGAGCACCGACACACGCGCGGCGTCTTCCTCAACGAGTCGGGACGCCGTGGCGTCGCGCCCGTGCTCATCGTGTATGTGGACAACAAGTCCATCGAGTACGACCTTCGGGCCGACAAGGACATCTACCTCGTGCGCCTCGCCCACTATGGCTTCGAGGTGTCCGACGTCGAGTTCAAGCTCTCGCGAACCGCCTCCGGCGTGCGCTACGAGCCGCCCACCCCGCAACGTCAGGCGCCGCCCGCGCTCGTGGACCTCACGCCCGAGGAGCTGGAGGAGATTGACGAACAGGTGGCCGTCCTCGAGGGGGAGATGCGCGAACGGGTGCGCAGCGCAATGATTTCGTCCCTGCGTCGTGAGAAGACGTCAGAGACGCAAAAAACAAAAACCTCCCCTCAGAATGGCTCATAGGGCCTCTCAAGCATAGTTCCACCATAATTCTCCATCGTTTTGCGCCCTGCCACGGGCGATGGTGTCGTTTGGAGTAGAATCTGAAAGGTTGAAACGTACCCCAAACGAGAGGAATGCCGTGGCAACTAAGTCCAAGAGCGGAAACTACGATTCCGGGGACATCAAGATCCTCGAGGGCCTCGAGGCGGTCCGCAAGCGTCCGGGCATGTACATCGGCACCACGTCGGCCGCGGGCCTGCACCACCTCGTGTGGGAGATCGTCGACAACTCCGTCGACGAGGCCATGGCCGGCTACTGCACCAAGATCAAGGTCACGGTGCATCCCGACAACTCGATCACCGTCGAGGATAACGGACGTGGCATCCCCGTGGCCAAGCACCCCCAGAAGCGCAACATGTCCACCCTCGAGGTCGTCCTCACGATTCTCCATGCGGGCGGCAAGTTCGACAACAACGCCTACAAGGTGTCGGGCGGCCTGCACGGCGTGGGCATCTCGGTCGTCAACGCCCTCTCCAAGAAGCTCGTCGCCGAGGTCAAGCGCGACGGCGCCATCCACCGCATGGAGTTCTCGCGTGGCAAGACCACCAAGAAGATGGAGGTCGTCGGCAAGTCCAAGGCCACGGGCACCACGGTGACCTTCTGGCCCGACGAGGAGATCTTCGAGACCACCACCTACAACTTCGACACCCTGCACGACCGCCTGCAGGAGACCGCCTTCCTCAACAAGGGGCTCAAGATCACCCTCGTCGACGAGCGCGAGCTCACCCCGCGCGTGGTCGAGTTCTGCTACGCGGGCGGCATCATCGACTTCGTCAAGTTCCTCAACGAGGGCAAGGACATCCTGCCCGGCCTCTCCCGCCCCATCTACATCGAGGGCAAGTCCGACCCGGAGGCCCCGCTGGCCCAGAAGGGCGAGGTCGAGGTCGCGCTCCAGTGGAACCAGGGCTTCTCCGAGCAGGTGCTGTCGTTCGCCAACGACATCTACACCGACGAGGGCGGCATGCACCTCACCGGCTTCCGCGAGGCCCTCACCAAGGCCATCAACGACTACGGCCGCAAGAACAACATCATCAAGGAGAAGGACGCCAACGTCACCGGCGACGACATCAAGGAGGGCCTGACCGCCATCGTCTCGGTCAAGCTGCCCGACCCGCAGTTCGAGGGCCAGACCAAGGCAAAGCTCGGCAGCTCCTACATGCGTGCCCTCACCAACAAGGTCGTCTCGCGCGGCATGTCCGAGTATCTCGAGGAGCACCCCAACCAGGCCAAGGAGATCGTCAAGAAGGCCCAGCAGGGCGCCAAGGCGCGTCTCGCCGCACGCAAGGCCCGCGAGGCCACGCGCCGCAAGGGCCTGCTCGAGAGCGCGAGCCTGCCCGGCAAGCTCGCCGACTGCTCGGTGCGCGACCCCGAGATGACCGAGCTCTTCATCGTCGAGGGCGACTCCGCAGGCGGCTCGGCCAAGATGGCCCGCGACCGCTCCATCCAGGCGGTCCTGCCCCTGCGCGGCAAGATCCTCAACGTCGAGCGCGTCCAGAAGGACCGTGCCTACTCCTCCGAGACCATCCAGTCGCTCATCACCGCCATCGGCACGGGCGTGGGCGAGGAGTTTAGCCTCGAGAAGGCCCGCTACCACAAGATCGTCATCATGACCGACGCCGACGTCGACGGCGCCCACATACGCATCTTGTTGCTTACCTTCTTCTACCGCTACATGAAGCCCATGATCGACGCCGGCTACATCTACGTGGCCCAGCCGCCGCTATACCAGATCAAGCCCAAGGGCCGCAAGGGTGGCAAGTACCTCTACACCGACGAGGAGCTGGCCATCGAGGCCTCCAAGTTCGAGGATTCGTCCAAGTACACGGTCCAGCGCTACAAGGGCCTGGGCGAGATGGATCCCGAGCAGCTCTGGTCGACCACCATGGAGCCCAAGAACCGCATCATGCTCAAGGTCACCATCGAGGACGCCATGGCCGCCGACCGCGCCGTGTCCGACCTCATGGGCAACCAGGTCGAGAAGCGCAAGGACTTCATCCAGACGCACGCAAAGGACGTGCGCTTCCTCGACATCTAGAACCGAGCGCGATGCCTTGTGTTCCTCCACGCCCTCAGCACTTCGTGAAATCGGGCTTAGGAGGAACACAAGGTGAGCGTGAGGGTCTAGATGGGGAGGAAGAGGCACGGCCTTAGACAGGTGCTAACAGCCAAATTATGCGACGAAAGGTAACAACGTGGCTGATAACGATAACCGCAATGAGGGGCTGTTCGACGACGAGGACGAGCGTCGCGACGAGCTTGACGAGATAGGGGAGGACCTCGACGACGAGGAAGAGGACTACGAAGAGGACGAGGAGTTCGACCCCGAGACGGGCCTCTCGAGCAGCCTCGCCGGCGCCAACCTCTCGCACACCCTCTCCGACGAGGCCGGCACCCGCCTCGACCTCACCGACATCCATGGTGGCGCCCTCAAGCCCATCGAGATGTCGCAGGAGATGAAGGCCTCGTTCCTCGAGTACTCCATGTCCGTCATCGTCGCCCGCGCCCTTCCCGACGTGCGCGACGGCCTCAAGCCGGTGCACCGCCGCATCCTCTACGCCATGAACGAGGCCGGCATCACCCCCAACCGCCCCCACAAGAAGTCGGCCTGGACGGTCGGCGAGGTCATGGGCAAGTACCATCCCCACGGCGACGCCGCCATCTACGACTCCATGGTCCGCATGGCCCAGGACTTCTCGATGAGGCTCCCGCTGGTCGACGGCCATGGCAACTTCGGCTCCATCGACGGCGACCCCCCGGCAGCCATGCGCTACACGGAGTCGCGCCTCACCCGTGCCGCCGAGCAGATGCTGCGCGACCTCGACAAGGAGACCGTCGACCTCCAGCCCAACTACGACGAGTCGCTCACCGAGCCCTCCGTCCTGCCCGCGCGCTTCCCCAACCTGCTGGTCAACGGCTCGTCGGGCATCGCCGTCGGCATGGCCACCAACGTGCCGCCGCACAACCTCAAGGAGGTCGTCGACGCGACCTGCCTCATGATCGACAACCCCGACGTCACCACCGACGAGCTCATGAAGGTCCTGCCGGGGCCCGACTTCCCCACGGGCGGCATCATCATGGGCTCGGAGGGCATCCGCGAGGCCTACGAAACCGGCCGCGGCTCGATTACCATCCGCTCCAAGGTCCATTTCGAGCAGGTCAAGAACGGCCGCCAGCGCCTCGTCGTGACCGAGATCCCCTACCAGGTCAACAAGGGCCTGCTGCAGGAGAAGATTGCCCAGGCGGTCAACGAGAAGAAGATCGAGGGCATCTCCGACATGCGCGACGAGTCCAACCGCAAGGGCATGCGCATCGTCATCGACCTTAAGCAGGGTGCCGTCCCCGAGGTGGTCCTCAACAACCTCTACAAGAAGACCCAGCTGCAGTCCAGCTTTGGCATCATCGACATCGCGCTGGTCGACGGCGTGCCGCGCACGCTCTCGCTGCGCGAGATGCTCCACTACTACATCGAGCACCAGGTCCAGGTCATCACCAGGCGCTCCGAGTTCGACCTGCGCAAGGCCAAGAAGGAGCTGCACCTGCTCGAGGGCCTGCTCATCGCCGTCGACAACATCGACGAGATCGTCCACATCATCCGCTCCTCCTACGACGACGCCGAGGCCAAGGCCCGCATGAACGAGCGCTTTGGCATCGACGACGTCCAGGGCGAGCACATCCTCCAGATGCGCCTGCGCCGCCTGACCGGCCTCGCCCGCGAGAAGCTCGTCGAGGACATCGAGAAGCTCAAGGCCCTCATCGCCGACCTCGAGGACCTGCTCGCCCACGAGGAGCGCAAGCTCGAGGTCATCAAGACCGAGATGCGCGAGATCGCCGAGCGCTTTGGCAACAAGCGCCGCACCGAGATTGCCGGCGCCGCCGTCGACCTCGACGTCGAGGACCTCATCGCCGAGGAGGACATGGTCGTCACCGTCAGCCATGCCGGCTACATCAAGCGCGTCCCCGTGGGCGTGTACCGCTCGCAGAAGCGCGGCGGCAAGGGCGTCTCGGGCACCAACCTCAAGGAGAACGACTTCATCGAGGACATCTTCGTGGCCTCCACCCACGACTACGTGATGTTCTTCACCAACCGCGGCAAGGTCTACCGCCTCAAGGTCCACGAGCTGCCCACCGGCAGCCGCACCGCCCGCGGCTCGGCCATCGTCAACGTCCTCAACCTCGCCGAGGGCGAGCACCCCACGGCGGTCCTCACCTGCCGCGACTTCCCGGCCGACGAGTTCCTGATGTTCGCCACCAGCTCCGGCATGGTCAAGAAGACCTCGATGAGCGCCTACGACCGCACCCGCCGCGACGGCATCATCGCCATCAACCTCAAGGACGACGACGAGCTCATCGCCGTGCGCCGCGTCAGGGAGGGCGAGAAGGTCATCCTGGTCTCGTCCGACGGAAAGGCCATCCTGTTCGACGAGTCCGAGGTGCGCTCCATGGGCCGCGACACCACCGGCGTCCGCGGCATCACGCTCAAGGGCTCCGCGAAGGTGTTGGGCATGGAGATCTCCAACGGCAACGGCGACCTCTTCGTCATCACCGAGAACGGCTACGGCAAGCGCACGCCCGTCTCGGAGTACCCCGAGCACAAGCGCGGCGGCCAGGGCGTCTACACCATCGCCATGACCATCAAGAAGGGCCTGCTCGTGGGCTGCAAGGTGGTCGGCCCGCAGCACGAGCTCATGATCATCTCCGAGAACGGCGTCATGATCCGCGTCAAGGTCGCCGACATCTCCAAGCTCGGCCGCTCCACGCAGGGCGTCAAGGTCATGAACGTCGCCGACGACGACCGCGTGACCGCGCTCGCCCGCATGCAGGCCAAGAAGAAGGCCGCGCCCAAGCGCGACGAGAACCAGCTGGGCCTCGACCTTGGCACCGACGAGACCGAGCGCGTCGACATCGGCGGCGAGGAGGAGATCGACGACGACCTCCTCGACGAGGAGTAGCGTCCACCTGCCTCAACATGGGCCCACCACATTCCCACGAGCTCAGCGCTGCGCGAAGTCGCTCTTAGGGAATGTGGTGGGCCTTCTTGATTTGATGACCACTCCTTGTCGAGGAGCGCCTCCCCCTCCTCGTCGCTTTGGTCAAGGGGGACGGGTGACCTGTCATTGGGGACGGTTCTGTTTGACAGGTTTTGGGGTCAAGGGACCCCAAAACCGGTCAAACAGAACCGTCCCCAATGACAGGTCCGGGGCGAGTGTCCCACCGCCGGGGAAGTGAATGAGCAAGCGCACCGGCGACTACTTGAAGTCCTGGGGAGAGAGGTTCTCGACGAAGGAGTGGAAGGACGCGAGCTGCTCGTCCTGTTCGCACTGGGCAATGGCCGCGAAGTCTGGGCAGGCGGCCGTGTCGAGCACGGACTGCTCGGCGAAGAGAGGCGCGCCGGTCCGCAGGGCCACGGCGATGGCGTCGGAGGGCCGCGCGTCGATGCTCACGATCTCGCCGCCCTCGCCCCTGAGAGACAGCGTCGCGTAGAACGTGGTGCCCTCCACACGCTCGATCACGACTTCTGCCACCGACGCCCGGAGCGCATGGATGGTGCTCACGAGGAGGTCGTGCGAGAGGGGGCGTGCCACGGGCACGTGCGCGAGGGCGGCGCTGATGGAGCTTGCCTCGGCGACGCCGATGCGGATGGGGAGCTGGATGGTCCCAGCATCGGGCTGGGCGTCATGGGGCTTGAGCACGATGACCGAGGGGGCGGGACCGCCACCCACCATGACCGAGCCTATGTCCAGACGAACGCGGGCCATGCTCAACCCTCCTTTCCGTGTGAGACATGGTACCCATATGGACGCTCTTCGCAACTCTTAAAAATAGTTGTTGACCAAAGGATGAATGCGCGCTAACATACCTAAACGCGTTGGGCCTGTAGCTCAGTTGGTCAGAGCGTCCGGCTGATAACCGGGAGGTCACAAGTTCGAACCTTGTCAGGC
>SUUD01000019.1 GCA_015062715.1 Olsenella sp.
CGTGGTCGCAGGCCCAGCCCATGAGGGCGCGGCCGACCCCGCCGCGCTGCGCCACGGCCGCGATGCGATGGATCACGTGGTAGGGGCCATCGTCAATCCACGAGCCGCCCTTTATGACGGCATAGGTGGGGTCCGGCCCCGGGATGAACGACATGCAGCCAAGAATCGAGCCTGTCTCGTCTGCCGCCACCACGAGGTTGCCGCTGGCAAGGTCGGCCTCGGCGACGTCCCGGGTTGGGTAGGCCCCGGTCCACTGTTGGTCGTTGCCGGCGGCGCGCATGTGCGCGCGCCCGGCGGCGTAGCAGGCCATGATTTGGTCGAGGTCGTCAGGGGTGGCGTGGCGTATGATCATCGGTCTTGTTCTAGAAGGGTCGGATGGTGAACGAGCGGCAGAAGGTCCCACCGGGCTCAAGCAGCGTCATGCCACGCTTCTCCTCGAAGGGCCCCCTGCTCGTCGACGCCCGAGGAGCAGCCGCACCAGGGCTCGACGGCCACAAAGGGTGCGTCTCCCGCGGCAGACCAGACGCCCAGGTAGTCAAAGCCTGCGAACGACAGCTCCACGCCGTGTCCCGTCTCGCGGTTTACGAGCGTGGCGACGCTGCCGGGGACGTCATGGAAGACGATGGTGTCGACGTCGAAGGTCCGGTGGGTGAGGGCAAGCCGGTCGGTGTCGGCGAGCACCTGCCAGGGATGCTGCCAGTCGAGGATGTTCGTGGGGATGTCGAGCGCGGGGGCGTCATAGGTCCACGGGGTCGAGAACAGAAGGTCGTGGTCCTCGAAGGCGCCCTCGCCACGGACGGGGACGTTGAAGGCGGGGTGGCCGCCCACCACGAAGGGGAGGGTGACGTCCCCGGGGTTGCTCACCTCGAAGCCCTGCTCGAGGAGGGTGCGTCCCTGGTCGTCACGGACAAGCGCATAGCTCATCCGCAGGACGAACTCATAGGGGAAGCTGGCGAGCGTCTCGTCGTCCGAGCGCAGCTCGTAGACGACATGGCCCGCATCGCTTTCGACCAACGAGAACTCGCGGCGGCGGGCAAGCCCATGGCGGGGGAGGGTGACCTCTCCGCTGGCGCTGGCGGCGCGGTCGTCATGAAGGCGGCCGACGATGGGGAAGAGGATGGGGGAGCGCCCCGTCCACCAGCGCGCGTCTCCCTGCCAGAGGTACTGGTGGCCGTCGAGCTCCAGGCTCTGAAGCTCGGCGCCAAGCGAGCTGGTGGTTATCGAGAGCGTCCCAAGGGAGAGATTCGTCTGTGTGGGCATGCGACCTCCTCATGTCGTGTCACATGACAGTATAGGCTGGCAGGGCGGCTCCATGCATGAATTGTGGTTTTCTACGCCGCCGGGGCCTTTCACCTGCCTTTGGGTTGGGCAACAAACCTTTAACCTCGTGTTCGCCGCCATGTTGCCAACGAACGGTCAAGATGGAGGGGATACCTTGTCCGGCTCGCGCCAGTGACCCCTCGGCCCCGGGTCCGCCCGGTCGTCTGGCAGAAAGGAACGAGCATGATCTCTGATGACTTCGACCGCGTGGGGATGCGTTACTACCAGAACCGCGTCAACCTCAACCTCAGCCCTACCTCGCTCGTGGAGATCGCCCTGCTCCGTGGCGAGGGAGAGCTCACCTCCACCGGCTCCCTGCGCATCGTGACGGGAAAGTACACCGGTCGTTCCCCCAAGGACCGCTTCATCGTGGACACCCCAGAGGTGCACGACAAGATCGCCTGGGGTGACGTCAACATGCCCTTCTCGGTCGACGGCTACGAGCGCCTGCGCGACAAGGTCGCCAAGTACCTCGAGGAGCGCGTGGTCTACGTCACCCAGTCCATCGCCGGCGCCGACCGCCGCTACTCCCGCAAGTTCGAGATCATCTGCGAGAAGGCCAGCCAGGCCCTCTTTGCGCGCCAGCTGCTCGTTCGTCCCACCGAGGAGGAGATCCGCTCCTACGAGCCCGACTTCATCGTCATGGTCGCCCCCGACTTCAAGTGCAACCCCGAGGCCGACGGCACCAACTCCGAGGCCTGCGTGCTCATCAACTTCACTGAGCGTGTCATCATCGTGGTCGGCACCTCGTACTGCGGCGAGGTCAAGAAGTCCATCTTCTCGACCATGAACTACCTGCTGCCCACCGAGGACAACGTGCTCCCCATGCACTGCTCGTGCAACATGAACCCCAAGTCGCACGGCACCACCGTCTTCTTTGGCCTCTCCGGCACGGGCAAGACCACGCTGTCCGCCGCCGAGGACCGTATGCTCATTGGCGACGACGAGCATGGGTGGGCCTCCGACGCCATCTTCAACATCGAGGGCGGCTGCTACGCCAAGACCATCGGTATCACGCCCGAAACCGAGCCGCAGATCGTCAACGCCATCCGCTTTGGCTCGGTCTGCGAGAACGTCGTGATCGACCAGGCCACGCGCGTCGCCAACTACTTCGACGACTCGCTCACCGAGAACGGCCGCGTCGCCTATCCCGTCGAGTACATCCCCAACGCCGTCGTCAAGGGCCGCGCCAAGCGTATCCCCGACGTCGTCATCTTCCTCACGGCCGATGCCTTCGGCGTCCTGCCGCCCGTCTCCAAGCTCGACACCGACGCCGCCATGTACCAGTTCATCAGCGGCTTCACCTCTAAGGTCGCCGGCACCGAGCGTGGCATCAAGGAGCCCCAGCCCACCTTCTCCACGCTCTTTGGCGAGCCGTTCATGCCGCTGGACAGCACCGTGTATGCCAAGATGCTCGGCGAGCGCATCGAGCGTGGCGGCACCCGCGTCTACCTCATCAACACCGGCTGGACCGGCGGCCCCTATGGCGTGGGCGAGCGCATCAAGCTGCGCTACACCCGTGCCATGGTCGACTCCTGCCAGTCGGGCATCATCGACGACGGCGAGTTCGTCCACGACGACCGCTTCAACGTCTGGGTGCCCAAGGAGTGCCCGGGCGTTCCCTCCGAGCTGCTCGACCCGCGCAGCACCTGGGCCGACAAGGAGGCCTACGACAAGGCCGCCGACGAGCTCGCCCGCATGTTCGTCGAGAACGACCAGAAGGTCCACCCGACCATGGCCGACGAGATCCGCGCCGCCGGCCCCCGTCCTCTGGCCTAGCCGCCACACGGCAAAGAACGCGCCCCCGTCCGGGTTGTCCGGGCGGGGGCGTCTTTGTGCGCCAGGTTCTGGTAGTGCCGTCAGGAGCGCTGCCTGAGCAGGGCTGCGACGTTGTGCGCCAGGACGCGCATCTGCTTGGCGCCAAAGCCGTCGTCGCGGCCGGTGTGCTCGCCGTTGTGCATGAGGTTCCAGTACGAGCTCGTGGCCACGACCATCTGGCTGGCATAGAAGTACTTGTTGAGGCGGTCGAGCGCAGCCGTGGCGCCACCGCGCCAGAGGTTGACCACGGATGCCCCCACCTTGCCCGCCAGGGTGCTCTCCCAGTTGCATGTCGCATAGAACGCGCGGTCGCAGGCGGCGCAGAAGGCGCCGTTGGCCCCGGCAAAGTAGACGGGCGACCCCAGAACGACGCCGTCGCAGGCGTTGAGGCCCTCGATGAGCTCGTTGACGCCGTCGCTGGCGCCATAGGCGCAGACATGCGTCTTCTTGCACGACGTGCAGTCGTTGCAGCCGCGCATGGGCGCGTCTGGCAGCTGCCACCAGAGCGTCTCGACGCCCTCGTCGTGCAGGACCTCCTCGATGATGCGAAGCTGGTGTGCGGTGAAGCCATCCGCGTGCGGGCTGCCGTTTGCCAGGAGAACCTTCATCGCGAACCCCTCCTTACCTGCTCGGCCAGGTTGCGGCCAAGCTGGCGCATGGCATCGGCGCCGTAGTCGTCCTCATGGCCCATGTAGCGCCCGTCGAACATCTGGGACCAGTAGTAGCTGGTGACGATGGGCATCTGGGTGATCGAGAAGTACTTGTAGAGGCGGTCGAGCGCGGCCGTGGTGCCGGCGCGCCAGCAGCTCACGACCGCCGCAGCGGGCTTGCCGGCAAATCCGGGGCCATGCTCGGCGCCCGCATAGAACGCGCGGTCGAGCAGGGCGCAGAGGGCTGCGTTGGGGCCGCCGTAGTAGACGGGGGAGCCAACCACCACGCCATCGGCCTCGTTGAGGGCGTCGAGCAGGCTGTTCGCCTGGTCGTCATCGAAGGCGCAGCGCTGCAGCTCGGCGCAGCGCTCGCAGGCGATGCATCCCCGCACCGGCTTGGCCGAGAGTTGGAACCATGTCGCGCCCACGCCTCCCTCCGCAAGGCCCTCCTCGACAAAGCCGAGCTGCCGTGCGGTGGTGCCGTGGGGGTGGGGGCTGCCGTTGACGAGCAGTACCTTCATGCGGCCCTCCTTGTCAGACGAGAGGCGTGCTCGCTAGGCCATCTGGGCCTGGACGGCGGTGATGGCGACGACGCCCACGATGTCCTCGGCCGAGCAGCCGCGCGAGAGGTCGTTGACGGGCTTGGCGATGCCCTGGAGCACCGGACCGTAGGCCTCGGCGCCGGCAAAGCGCTGAACGAGCTTGTAGCCGATGTTGCCGGCCTCGAGGTTGGGGAAGACGAGGATGTTGGCGTGTCCGGGAACGGTCGAGTTGGGGGCCTTGAGCTTGCCCACGCTCTCCTCGAGGGCGGCGTCGAGCTGAAGGTCGCCGTCGAGCGAGAGCTCGGGGTCCTTCTCCTTGGCCAGGCGCGTCGCCTCCTGGACCAGCGCCGCGGTGTCGCCGCCGGCGGAGCCCATCGTGGAGTACGAGAGCATGGCCACGTGCGGCTCGTCGGACATGAGCGAGCGCCAGGTGGCGGCAGACGAGAGGGCGATCTCGGAGAGCTCGTCCGCGTTGGGCGCGATGTTGAGGCCGCAGTCGGCAAACAGCAGCGTGCCGTTCTCGCCGTACTGGGTGGTGGGGGTGCACATGATGAAGAACGAGCTCACGAGCTTGGTGCCCGGGGCCGTCTTGAGGATCTGCAGGGCGGGGCGCAGGGTGTTGGCGGTGGAGTGGCAGGCACCCGAGACCAGGCCGTCGGCATCGCCCATCTTGATCATCATGGTGCCGAAGTAGGTGGCGTCGGCGACCTGCTCGTAGGCCTGCTCGTAGGTCATGCCCTTCTTGGCGCGCAGCTCTGCGAGTTTGGTGGCGTAGGCCTCGCGCTTGTCAGACGTGGCCGGGTCGATCACGGTGACGCCGGGGACGTCAATCTGGGCGGGGTCGCCGAGGATGACGAGGTTCGCGATGCCCTCGTCCATGATCTGCCGGGCAGCCTCGATAGTGCGGTGGTCCTCGCCCTCCGGCAGGACGATCGTCTTGATGTCGGCCTTGGCGGTCGCCTTCATGCGGTCAAGAAACTCGCTCACGTGTGCCTCCCAGTCCTTTGTGCGGGCATATGCCCCCTTGGCTTGCTTTGTAGTGACGCGGTGCGCGTTGGGCGCAGCGCAAGTTCCATTGTAATGCCGTCTGCTAGAATCGTGAGCCGAAAGCGAGGGAACGTGTGGTCGCCTCGTCCATGCGTCAAAGGTTCGTGGCTGCTCGCCACATGTTCAGCGGAGGTAGGCTGTGGGCATTCAACAGGGTCTTCCCGAGGGCTTCAACCCGGGCGGCTATGACGCCATCGTCGTGGGGGCGGGCTATGCCGGCGCCACGTGCGCGCGGAGGCTGGCGGACGCCTGCGGCCTGCGCATCGCCATCGTCGAGCGTCGCCCTCACATCGCCGGCAACGCCTATGACCATCTCGACGAGGCGGGCGTCCTCATCCACGAGTACGGCCCCCACATCTACCACACCACCAACGACCGCGTGCACCAGTTCCTGTCGCGCTTCACCGAGTGGACCGACTACCAGCACAAGGTGCTGGCCAACATCCACGGCGAGCTCATGCCCGTGCCTTTCAACCACGCCTCGCTCAAGCTTGCCTTTGGCGAGGAGCGCGGCGAGCACCTCTACCAGAAGCTCGTGGCGACCTTCGGCGAGAACAAGAAGGTCCCCATCATGGAGCTTCGCGAGAAGAACGACCCCGAGCTCTCCGAGGTCGCCGACTACGTCTACGAGAACGTCTTCCTCTACTACACGATGAAGCAGTGGGGCAAGACGCCCGACCAGATTGACCCGTCCATCACCGGCCGCGTGCCCGTCTTCGTGGGCGATGACGACCGCTACTTCCCGGCGGCGCCGCACCAGGGCATGCCCGCCGAGAGCTACACGGCGCTCTTCAAGCGCATGCTCGACCACGACCTCATCGACGTCTTCCTGGGCGTCGACGTCCGCGACTTCCTGAGCATCGAGGACGGCCGCGTGGTCATGTGCGGGCGCCCCTATGGCGGCGACGTCATCTACACCGGCCCGCTCGACGAGCTCTTTGGCCTCGACCTGGGGGCGCTGCCGTACCGCACCCTCGACATGGTCTTCGAGACGCTTGACGTCGACCAGTTCCAGCCCGTGGGCACGGTCAACTACACCACGAGCGAGGACTTCACCCGCATCACCGAGTTCAAGAACATGACGGGGCAGGTCGTCCCCGGCAAGACCACCATCATGCGCGAGTACTCGCGCGCCTACGAGCCTGGCAGCGGCCAGACGCCCTACTACGCCATCCTTGAGGACCAGAACCTCGAGCTGTACCGCAGCTATCGCGCGCGCGTCGAGGGCATCGTCAACTTCCACTGCGTCGGCCGCCTCGCCGAGTACCGCTACTACGACATGGACGGCGTGGTCGCCTCGGCGCTCGAGCTATCCGACGCCATCATCTCCCAGCACTAGCGGGGGCGGGGCATGGTCCCCGCCCCCTCCTTCCTTATGAGAGGCACGCACATGAGCAAGGTCATCACCTTCGGCATTCCCTGCTACAACTCCGCCGCGTACATGGACCATTGCATCGAGTCCATCCTCGAGGGGTCGGGCTACGCCGAGGACGTTCAGATCGTCATCGTTGACGACGGGTCCGCCAAGGATGACACGCCGGCCAAGGCCGACGAGTGGGCCGCGCGCCACCCCTCCATCATCAAGGCGGTCCACCAGGAGAACGGCGGACACGGCACGGCGGTCATGAAGGCGGTCGCCAACGCCGACGGCATCTACTTCAAGAACGTCGACTCCGACGACTGGGTCGACGGCGAGGCCCTTGCCGAGCTGCTGGAGACCCTCAGGCACTTCGTCGACGCGGGCGACCCGGTCGACCTCGTCATCACCAACTACGTGTACGAGCACGTGGAGGACGACACCCGCAACGTGGTGGACTACCGTCACAAGCTGCCCGTGGGCAAGGTGTTCGGGTGGGACGACATGGGCCACTTCGCGATGACCCAGTACCTGCTCATGCATGCGCTGACCTACCGCACGCAGGTGCTGCGCGACTGCGGGCTCGAGCTGCCGCCGCACACCTTCTACGTCGACAACATCTACGCGTACGTGCCGTTCCCGCACTGCAAGCGGCTCTATTACCTCGACGTCGACCTCTACCGCTATTTCATTGGCCGAGAGGACCAGTCGGTGAACGAGACGGTCCTGACCAGCCGCGTCGACCACTACTGGCGCGTCGCCCGCATCATGAGGGACGCCTTCCACCTCTACGACGACGTCAAGAGCGAGAAGCTGCGCGACTACATGATGGGCTACTTCACCATCATCATGGCCATCTGCTCGGTGTTCTCCAAGCTCTCGGAGCGCGAGGACGCGATCGACCAGCTCGACGACCTCTGGGCAGAGCTTAAGGCCTACGACGGCCGCATGTATCGCCATGCCCGCCGTGGCATCGTCGGCATGGCCACCAACCTGCCCGGTCGCGTCGGCAGGAGGGTCACGGTCGACGCCTACCGCCTGGCCCAGCGGATTGTCAAGTTCAACTAGGGGGACCCATGGACGAGAAGGACGCCTTTTCCCGCAGCGACCTCGCCGCCGGCTACGTCGACTCCGGCGAGCTCTGCTACCTGCTTCATTTCCTCGACGCCCACCCTCCCGTGACCGAGGCCTTCCTGGTGCTGTACGGCCAGAGGACCGGCACCTGGTGGGAAAGCCAGCGAGAGCACCTCATCGCCTACTTTGGAAGCCGTGCCTCGGCGTGCTTTGGTGACGTCGACGAGCCGAGTGCCGACGCGCATGCCGCCTTCGACGCGATGCGCAGGCCCGAGATGTACGTCTGGCTCGTCGAGGCCCTGGGGGAGGACCAGGCCACGGTCGAGGAGCTCTCGCGCAGCGTCGCCCGTGCCGGGACCCACCATGCCCAGATTGATGTCGTGCGCGAGCTTGTCACCTGGGACCGCGTGGTCGAGCTCATCCGTCGGCGCGTCGAGATCCTGCGCGACGAGGGCAAGCTCCTGCACGCCGCTGCCTATCTGGCCGAGTAGCTAAACCCCCACTAAGGGATACTCCCTTTGTGGGGGTTAGAAAGAATCGCCCTGCAACAGGTGCCGGACGAGGCGCATCCTACAGGTCGCAGGCGGCCTTGAGGCCAAAGGCTGAGGTCGCGCTCGTGGCCGCGTCGGCAATGGCGCGCTCCAGGGCACGGGTCGCCAGGACGCCCACCACGTCGATGGGGTAGTCGACCTCGCCCGTCGCCATGACAAAGACCGTGTCGCCGTCGTTGGAGGTGTGCGTGGGGCGAATGGCGTGCGCATAGGCGTCGGCCGCCATCTGGGCCACCTTGGTCGCCTGCGCCTTGGTCAGGCACGCGTTGGTGACGACGCAGCTGATGGTGGTGTTGGTGCGCAGGCCGTCCAGGGGCATGGCGGCCATGGCGAGTAGCGCGTCATTGACCGAGTCAATCGACGTCCCGTCCTCCGAGAGCATGCCCGCGATGGGCTTGCCCGTGTCGGGGTCGACGACGTTGCCCACGGCGTTGACGGCTGAGACGGCCCCGCAGACCAGCTCGCCCGCATGCTCGACGGCCTCGCCCAGCCCCGTCTTCATCGCACGCGCCGGCCCTGCCAGCTTGCCAACCGAGCAGCCCGTGCCGGCGCCGACGTTGCCGCGCTCGAGGGGGCGTCCGGGGTTGTCGAGCGCCTCCATGGTGGCGTCGATGCCGTCGACCGAGGTTGGACGGTTCTTGGGGTCGCCCACGACCAGGTCGAACAGGCATGCGCCCGAGACGATGGGCACCACGCCCACGCCCACGTCGATTCCGATGCCACGACGCTCGAGCTCCTCTGACACGCCGCAGGCCGCCGAGAGGCCGTATGCGGATCCGCCGGAAAGCACGACGGCATGCAGCGCCTGGACCGTCTCCTCAGGGCGCAGCAGGTCGGTCTCGCGCGTGGCTGGCGCGCCGCCGCGTACGTCGACGCCACCGGTGGCGCCGGCCGGGCAGACGATGACGGTGCAGCCGGTGGCGGCGTTGCCCGCCTCGGTGTGGTGTCCGGCAAAGATGCCGGGAATCTGGGTGATGCTGGTGATGGTGTCCACGATAGCGTCCTCCTAGAGGTCTTGGTCGAGCAGGGCGAGCTCGCGCACGAGCCGCGCGATGGGAAGCCCGACCACATTGTAGTAGTCCCCGCGGATGCCCTCCACCAGGGTGCAGCCCAGCGACTGGTAGCCGTAGGCGCCGGCCTTGTCGAGTGGGTCCCCCGTGGCGACGTATGCGTCTATCTCGGCGTCCGTGAGGTCGAAGAACCGCACGTCGGTCGTCTCGACGAAGGAGCGCTCGCGCTGTCCCTCGACAAGGCACACGCCGGTCGACACGTGGTGCGCCCGTCCGGAGAGCGTGCGCAGCATCGCCCGAGCCTCGTCGGCATCTGCCGGCTTGCCCAGGACGTCCCCGTCCTCGTCCCACACGATCGTGTCGGCAGCGACGACGAGCTCGTCGTGGTCCAGGGCGTCTGCGCAGGCATGGGCCTTGAGGTGGGCGAGGCGCTTGACCAGGGCAGCCGGGTGCTCGCCGGGAAGCGGCGTCTCGTTGACGTCCTGGGGGCACACGGTGGGGGAGAAGCCCGCCTGGCGCAGGATGTCTATTCTTCTGGGGCTTGCCGAAGCTAGGATCATGGTTCCTCCAACAAAATGCGGGGGCCGCTGCTCGGCCCCCGTCGATTGTACGCTCGTATCCATGTGGCAGGACGCCAAGCGGCAAACATCCTGATGCGAGCCATGGGTGGGGGGGTATCGGACACAACCTCCTTATCGGACACAACTAGCCTGCGTTTGCCCTGTTGGAGGAAACCCAATGCGGGATATGTGCAAGGTTGTGTCCGAAAAGGCCATTGGGCAACGGCAAGGTTGTGTCCGATAAGCCAGTGGCACCAGCAGGCGAACAATACAGGGACACCCAGCCCGGAGGATTTGTCCCACTTTGGGACACCCAGCCCGGAGGATTTGTCCCACCGGGGCGTCTCGTATAGGTGGCGCTACGTTCTTTTGCCGAATACGCGTCGACCATCAGGCCCCGACACGCGGCCGTCCCCCGTCGGCTTCCTTGTCGCAGCGCCCGAAACGGGGGCTTCAGGAAGGCAGGGTTTTGTCCGGTACGACAAGGAAGGCCGAGCGGGCCGTCCGCAACGACAAGCACCTCCGCGCGGCAAAAACGACTGAACTTGGCCACAGGACGCCACTACTGACGGGAAGGGGCCCAGCCCGCACGCATCCTACTGGCGCTCGAGCAGGGTCACCGTCTCCACGTGGTAGGTCTGGGGGAAGAGGTCGACGGGCGTCACGCGCACGGGGCGGAAGGTGCCCGCCTCCTCGAAGCGTGCGAGGTCGCGGGCGAGCGTGGCCGGGTCGCAGCTCACGTACGCAATGGCACGCGCCGGCTGCGCGGAGAGCTGCTCGACCACGTCCTTGGCAAGTCCCGCCCGCGGCGGGTCCACCACGATTACGTCGGCATCGGTGTCGGGGAACTCGCGGCCCGCGTCACCTCCCACGGCATCGACGTTGTCGAGGCCGGCGACCTCGAGGTTGCGACGCAGGTCGCGTACGGCGGGCCCATAGCTCTCGACGGCCGAGACAAACCCGGCCCTGCGGGCAAGCGGCAGCGTGAACGTCCCCGCACCACAGTACAGATCCATCGCCTCGTCGCCCTCGCTCGGATTGAGCGCCTCCATGACCAGCTGGACCAGGCGCTCGGCGCCCTTGGTGTTGACCTGGAAGAACGACGGGGCCGACAGGCGCATGACCTCGTCGCCCATGCGCTCTGACCACGAGCCCGCACCGGCGAGCCGCTCGACGCCCGCAACGCGACGTGCCTTCATGGGGCCCTTCGTCATGACGCGCACCACCGAGCTCGCCTTGGTGGCGTCGCCGATGACCTTGGCCACGTGTGCGCGCGGGAAGGGTCCGGTCGGGCCCCAGAGGGCCACCTCGAGGTCTCCCGTCCGCTGCGAGACGCGGATGCCCACGCGCTCGAGGTCGATCTTGTTTGACGTCGAGAGGTACGAGAGCGCGCCAGCGACCGACTTGGTGAGACGTGCGAAGCGCTTGGGCAGAAGCGGGCAGGAGTCGATGCGCACGGCGCGGCCGACGGTCGGGTCGAACATGCCCAGCACGAGACGGTCCCCCTGCCTCTCGACCGTGAGCTCGACCTTATTGCGGTAACCCCAGGCATCGCCCGGGTCCTCGCATGGTGTGACGAGGGCCTCGGCGCGCTCATGGTCGAAGTGACCCACGCGGGTGAGCGTGTCGACCACGTTGGAGCGCTTTGCCTGGAGCTGCCCCGCTCGCGAGAGATGCGCCCAGGGGCAGGCGCCGCCTAGGCCCGTGAGGTCCTGGGAGGGCGTCACGCGGTCGGGACCGGCCTCCACGACCTCCTCCACGACGGCGTGGCAGAGGGTGGGGGAGTCCTGGGTGACGCGCGCCATGACGACGTCGCCCGGAACGGCCCCGGCCACGAAAACGACCTTGCCGTCGTCATCATGGGCAACGGCCTCGGGTCCATAGGCCATGCGCTCGACGCACAGCCTGAGCTTCTCTCCCTGATCGTGCATCGCCTAGCGCTCCCCGTCGCCAAAGATGAGGGTCTTGAGGCCGCGGCCGATGAGGCCGAGGGCCGTGCCGACCCGCCCCTTGCCCTGGCTCTGCGGCGTGTCTGCCTCGGGCGTGCGCGCTGCGGCCTTGCGCACGCGCACGGGCCTGGCCGCCGTGGCCTGGCTGGCCGACGTGTCGACGCGATGGACGGGCTCGTCGGCGTCCGGCGAGCCCGACGAGAAGAGCATGCGGTCCTCGACATCTGCGGGGATGTGGGTGAGCATGGCCGAGAGCGAGGAGAGCGGCTTTCGGCTCTCGTCGCTGGCCTCGTCGGCACGCTTGTAGGCGAGGGCGATGAGGATCTCCTGCGAGTTGATGGCCTCCTCGCCCTCGTCGGGAATGACGTGCTCCCAGACGCCCGAAGGCGACAGCACGCGCGCCTTGACGTTGTCGATCAGCTGGAGGTTCATGTACTGCATAACCATCTCGCGACAGGTGGGGTCGATCACGGGGTAGGCGATCTCGACGCGGCGCTCGGTGTTGCGCGTCATCATGTCGGCGCTCGAGAGGTACAGCGTGTCGATGTCCTCGCCAAACGCATAGACGCGCGCATGCTCGAGCAGGCGCCCCACGATCTGGTGGACCTCGATGCCCTCGGTCTTGCCCTTGACGCCGGGGAGCAGGCAGCAGATGCCGCGGATGATCATGGAGACCTCGACGCCGGCCTGGGCCGCCTCGGCGAGCTTGTCGATGACGTCGCGGTCGGTGAGCGAGTTCATCTTGAGGAAGACGCGCGCGGGCTGGCCGCCGCGGGCGCGCGAGATCTCGCGGTCGATGCCGCGCATGACCATGGGCTTGAGCCCGGCCGGTGCCACGGCGAGGTAGTCGTAGCTGCCGGCGAGGTTGCCCAGGGTGAGGTTGCGGAAGAAGGCGTTGCCGTCGGCGCCGATGCCCGCGTCGGCCGTGAGCAGCATGAAGTCCGAGTAGAGGCGGGCCGTCTTCTCGTTGAAGTTGCCCGTGCCCAGGCAGGTGATGTGGCTCACGCCGTCGGCGTCGTGATAGGTGACCTGGCAGATCTTGGAGTGGCACTTGAAGCCCTCGGAGCCATAGATGACGGTGATGCCGGCGGCCTCGAGGCGCTCCGCCCAGGCGATGTTGTTGGCCTCGTCAAAGCGGGCGCGCAGCTCCATGAGGACGGTGACGTCCTTGCCGTTCTCGGCGGCGGCGATGAGGCTCTCGCAGAGCTTGGACTGCTTGGCGACGCGGTACAGGGTGATCTTGATCGCTATGCATGCGTCGTCGGTCGAGGCCTCGCGGAGCAGGTCGAGCAGGGGGGCCATGGACTCGTACGGGTAGAACAGCAGGATGTCGTGGTCGCGCACCTGGTCGCGCATGGGGACGCCCGGCGCGACCATGGGGGAGAGCTGCGGCTCGAAGGGCTCGAAGGTGAGCTCGGCGCGGCGTGCCTCGGGGATGTGGTCCTCCACCGCGTAGACGTGCGACATCTCGAGCGGCATGTCGAGGCGGAAGACCCGGTTGGGCTCGAGGTCGAGCTCCTTGGTGAGGAAGGCCAGGTGCTTGTCGGAGACCTCGCCCTGCACCTCGAGGCGGATGGGCTGCAGGTGCTGGCGGCGCCTGAGGACCTTCTTCATGTGCTTGCGGTAGTCCTCCTCCTCCTCGACGCCCTCGCCGTCGGGGTCGATGTCGGCGTTGCGCGTGATGCGTATCGTCGCCGACGAGGTGGGCACGTAGCTGCCAAAGACCCCCGCGAGGCGCCTGCGGATGACGTCCTCGACGAGGGTGTAGCGGAACTGTCCCTCAGCCGAGGGGAGCTCGATGAGGCGCGGGACGCTCGAGGGGACCTCGACCATGCCCAACAGGCCGCTCTCGTCGCCGGTGTCGAGCGAGCAGATGACGTAGAGCTGGGTGTTGCGCAGGTTTGGGAAGGGATGGCGCGGGTCGATGATCAGGGGCGAGACGAGCGGTGCGATAGAGCCGTTCCATACGCCCGAGATGGCGGCGAGGTCGTCCTCCGAAAGCTCGCTGGTCCCCACGCGCACCACGCCCTTCTTGGCGAGGGCGGCCTCGAGCGCATGGAAGGTGTCCTGCTGGCGACGCAGGTATCCGGGAAGCACGGAGAAGACGCTCTCGAGCTGCTCGGCGGGGGTCTGGTTGGAGCGGTTGTCCTTGGGCTGGCGCTTGAGGGCGGCGAGCTCGGTCAGGCCACCGATGCGGATCATGAACCACTCGTCGAGGTTCGAGGCAAAGATCGCGCAGAACTTGAGGCGCTCGTAGAGGGGGACCGTCTCGTCTGCGGCCTCGTCGAGGACGCGGTTGTCGAAGGCGAGCCAGCTGATCTCACGGTTCTGGGTGTAGGTGAAGTCGGAGTACTTGTGATGCTTCTTGGCGGCTCCCTCGGGCGCGTCCGTCTGCTCGTTCGCCTTGGTTTCCTTCGACATGTGAGCTCCTTGGTCGAGTTACTCGAATATATGCATCTATTTTACCAGCAAGCGTCTGGGCGGCATCCCAAGGCCTGCCCCCCGTGCCGTCAACGGGTGGTCGGAAATGTGTCTGGAGGCAAATAGAATGCATAGGACCCGATGCTGAATGAATATGCAGAACAAAGCTGAAAGGACTTCGGCACCGTTTCTCCATTTATTTCAAAAATCGAAGAATATCGGATTTTCTAAGTAGGAAACTGCAGGAATTACCCGGTGACGATGAATCGCAAGAGGGAAATACGCATACACTTCGAATGTTACGCGACCGTTAACGGTGTCAAACCTACCGCTCACGGCGAATGAGTTATTCTGACCACGTTTTGTATATAGTCTCAATTGGTTATTTACGGACTGTCCCGTGGCACCTAGGCGAGCTCTCCGTTGTGCACCATCTGTCAGGAGCCGGTAAATCCGGCACGAAAGGAGTGGGAGGAACCATGGCAAAAAGCCCCAAGGTCCCGACCGGGCTCAATGTCCACAGTGAGATTGGCCCCCTGAGGAAGATCATGCTGCACCGACCCGGAGAGGAGCTCCTGAACCTCGCTCCCTCCGACCTCGAGCGGCTGCTCTTCGACGACATCCCCTTCCTCGAGGTCGCCCAGCAGGAGCACGACCGCTTCGCTGAGATCCTCCGCGAGCAGGGTGTCGAGGTCCTCTACGTCGAGAAGCTCGTCGCCGAGGCGCTCGACGCTGAGCCCGGTGCCCGTGAGGAGTACACCGAGCAGTGGATCGCCGAGTCCGGCCTGCGTGGCAAGGGCGCCCAGCGCGCCGTGAAGGAGTTCCTGTACTCCATCACCGACACCCAGGCCTTCGTCGAGAAGACCATCGCCGGCCTTCGCCGCAACGAGGTCGAGCTGCCCTCCGCGGCCAGCGTCCTGCTGTCCGACCTGGTCGGTGCCGACAAGGACTCCGAGACCGACCTGCTCATCGACCCCATGCCCAACACCTACTTCACGCGTGACCCCTTCGCTATCGCGGGCAACGGCGTCATCCTCAACCACATGTACTCCGTCACGCGTAACCGCGAGACCCTGCTCGGCAAGTTCATCTTCAAGTATCACCCCGAGTACAAGCGCTCCCCGCTGTGGTACCGTCGCGACTCCGCGTTCCACACCGAGGGTGGCGACCAGCTCATCCTGAACGACCACACCATCGCCATCGGCATCTCCCAGCGCACCCAGGCCGCTGCCATCGACCAGCTCGCGCAGAACATGTTCTGGGAGGTCCCCGGCTGCGAGTTCGACACGCTCTACGCGTTCAACATCCCGTCCAGCCGTGCCTTCATGCACCTCGACACCGTCTTCACCCAGATCGATGTTGACAAGTTCACCATCCACCCGGGCATCATGGGCACCCTGCAGGTCTTCAAGATCTCGAAGGGCGCCGAGAAGGGCGACGTCAAGGTCGAGGAGATGAACGACACCCTCGAGCACATCCTCGCCAAGATCCTGGGCCTCGATGCCGTCAAGCTCATCCAGTGCGGCGGCGGCGATCCCACCGCGGCGGCCCGCGAGCAGTGGAACGACGGTTCCAACACGCTCTGCGTCTCCCCGGGCAAGATCTGCGTCTACCAGCGCAACTCCGTCACCAACGACGTGCTCTACAAGGAAGGCCTCGACCTGCTCGTCGTGCCCTCCGCAGAGCTCTCCCGTGGTCGTGGCGGCCCCCGCTGCATGTCCATGCCGTTCTGGCGCGAGGAGCTCTAGTCCTCTAGTTCCGCTCTTTCGGTCCGGGGTCACCTGCGTGTCCCCGGACCACCCCTGTAAAGGCACCAAGCAGCTTAAGGCAACGTTCAGCTGCTCTTCGTATTTCGCACCTGCAAGCAAACAGACAGAAAGGAACCGACATGGGTGTCAACATCGCCGGCCGCAGCTTCCTCAAGCTCCTCGACTTCACCCCCGACGAGATCCGCTACCTCCTCAAGCTCTCGAAGAACTTCAAGGACATGAAGCGTGCGGGCATCCCTCACCGCTACCTCGAGGGCAAGAACGTCGTCCTGATCTTCCAGAAGACCTCCACCCGCACCCGCTGCTCCTTCGAGGTCGGCGCCTACGACCTCGGCATGGGCGTCACCTATCTGGATCCCGGCTCGTCGCAGATGGGCCACAAGGAGTCCATCGAGGACACCGCCCGCGTCCTCGGCCGCATGTATGACGGCATCGAGTTCCGTGGCTTCAAGCAGACCGACGTCGAGGAGATCGCCGAGAAGTCCGGCGTGCCCGTGTGGAACGGCCTCACCGACGACTTCCATCCCACCCAGATGCTCGCTGACATCCTGACCCTCCAGGAGGAGGTCGGCGATGTGCGCGGCAAGAAGCTCACCTTCTTCG
>SUUD01000189.1 GCA_015062715.1 Olsenella sp.
CGGCGAAGCCCACGCCCACGGCCATGCCCTCCGGGATGTTGTGCAGCGTCACCGCAAGGATCATAAGGGTCGTGCGTGCGAGGCGCGTCCGCGGCCCCTCCAGCTCCCCCTCCTCGCCCAGATGCAGGTGGGGGATGGCGGTGTCGAGCAGCAGCAGGAAGAGCGTCCCCAGCCAGAAGCCCGCCGCTGCCGGCACGAAGGCGAGCCTCCCAAGCTGGGCGGAGTCGTCCATGGCGGGTTGGAGCAGGCTCCAGATGGAGGCTGCCGTCATGACGCCCGCCGCAAAGCCGGTGAGGGCTCGGTTGACCTTGTCGGGCAGCTCCTCCCTCATGAGGAAGACGCAGGCGGCGCCAAGAGACGTTCCCATGAAGGGTATGAGCAGCCCGTATATGACTTCGACTGACATGGTGGCCCCTTTCGACTGCCATGCTATCACAATAAGTTAGATAAGACTAACTTACATGGAAAGCCAACGTCGCGCAGGGAGGACTGAGAGCGCCCTGCTATCATTGACGGGGATGCCAACCCAACAGATAGGAGCCACCATGCCTAACGAGCCCATCATCTCCGACGAGCGCGACGAGCATCCCAGGAGCCTCGACTTCCTGGTCGCTCCCTATGTCGGAGCGGCCATGGGCAAGAAGGACGAGCCCCTGCCCCCCGCCACGCCCGGCACGGGCGGCAACGTCCATGTCCCCATGAGCGAGCGCGACGGCGAGGAGTCCGTCGTCTGGTTCACGCGCGACCTCTCCAGCGAGGGTCTCGCAAAGGCCTTTGCCAAGGTCGCCGACAGGCTCGAGGGCCGCATCGCCGTCAAGCTCCACACCGGCGAGCCCAACGGCCCCAACATCATCCCGCGCGCGTGGGTCCGTGACCTCATGGCCGACCTGCCCTTCTCCACCATCGTCGAGACCAACACCTACTACCAGGGCGACCGCTACACCACCGAGCAGCACCGCAAGACCCTGGCAACCAACGGCTGGGACTTCTGCGACGTCGACATCATGGACGAGTGGGGCACCACCACGCTGCCCGTCGAGGGTGGCAAGTGGTTCCGCGAGATGACCGTGGGCGCCACCATGCCCTCGTACCACTCCCTGCTCGCCCTCACGCACTTCAAGGGCCACATGATGGGCGGCTTTGGCGGCTCCAACAAGAACATCGGCATTGGCTGCGCCGACGGCCGCATCGGCAAGAAGGCCATCCACACTGCCGTGGGCTCCGACAACATGTGGAGCATCGCCGAGGAAGAGCTCATGGAGCGCATCACCGAGTCCACCAAGGCCACGATCGACTTCTTTGGCGAGCACGCGGCCTACGTCAACGTCATGCGCAACATGTCCGTTGACTGCGACTGCGCCGGCGTGGGGGCCGCACCCGTGGTGACCCCCAACATCGGCATCCTGGCCTCGACCGACATCTGCGCCATCGACACCGCCTGCGTGGACCTGGTCTATGCCATGACCGAGGCTGGGCTGGCCCACAACCACGACCTGGTCGAGCGCATGGAGAGCCGCCACGGCCTGCGCCAGCTCTCGTACATGCACGAGCTGGGCATGGGCAACTGGCGCTACAGGCTGATCGACCTCGACAACGACGAGGCGGAGCTTGACCTTGCGGACGCCGTCGCCCACGTGGTGCCGTTCGAGAAGTAGGACGAGACGGCAGGATGGGTAGTGAGGGGTCGCCCCCTTCCGTTCGCTGGGCGGGGGCGGCCCTTTTCCGACCGGGGGCGTACTCTGGTGAACAACCACAGGGGCGGCCGTCTCGCACGTGATGGGGCCGCATGCGCGGCCCAGAAGAGGGGATCGCCATGACTACGATTCGCCGCGGCAGGAACGCAACGCCGCAGTCCATCGAGGTCCGTGGCGCGCGGGTCCATAACCTGCGCGACATAGACGTCGACATTCCCATGAACCAGCTCGTGGGCATCGCCGGCGTGTCTGGCTCGGGGAAGTCGAGCCTGGCCCTGGGCGTGCTCTACGCCGAGGGGTCGCGCCGCTACATGGACGCCCTCTCCACCTACACGCGCCGGCGCATCTCACAGGCAAGCCGCGCCGACGTCGATCGGGTCCTGCACGTGCCCGCGGCGCTCGCGCTGAGGCAGCGCCCCGGCATCCCCGACGTACGCTCGACCTTTGGCACCATGAGCGAGCTGCTCAACCACCTCCGCCTGCTCTTCAGCCGCGTGGGCAGCCACGTGTGCCCCAACGGCCACCACGTCCCGCCCAGCATGGACGTCGCCCTCGAGCGCGAGACCTGCTGCCCGGTGTGCGGGGAGCGCTTCTATGGGCCGGGCGCCGAGCAGATGGCCTTCAACAGCGAGGGCGCCTGCCCCATCTGCCAGGGCACGGGGTTCATCCGCACGGTCGACGAGTCCACGCTGGTGCCCGACGAGTCCAAGTCCATCGACGAGGGCGCCGTCGTGGTGTGGGGCAGCCTCATGTGGGACCTCATGAAGGACATCTGCCGCGAGATGGGAGTCCGCACCGACGTCCCGTTCCGTGAGCTCACGCCCGAGGAGCGCGAGATCGTCTTCCACGGCCCCGCCGAGAAGCGCCACATCATCTACCACTCCAAGAAGGGCGACAACTTCGCCGAGATGGACTTCACGTACTTCAATGCCGTCTACTCGGTGGAGAACGCCTTGGCCAAGGTCAAGGACGAGAAGGGCCTCAAGCGCGTGGCCAAGTTCCTGCACGAGGACGTCTGCCCCGACTGCGGCGGCTCGCGCATGAACGAGCGCGCCCGCGGTGCCCTCATCGGGGGCATGGGCCTGGCGCAGGTGTGCGACCTCACCCTCGACGAGCTGGTCGAGTGGGTCGAGACGGTTCCGGCGCAGCTGCCCGAGGACCTGCGTCCCATGGCGCGCACCATCCTGGCCTCCATGGCCGAGCCCGCCGCCCGCCTGCAGCAGCTGGGCCTGGGCTACCTGCAGCTCTCGCGTGCGGGGTCCACGCTCTCCACGGGCGAGCGCCAGCGCGTGCAGCTCTCGCGCGCGGTGCGCAACCGCACCTGCGGCGTGCTCTACGTGCTCGACGAGCCCTCCATCGGCCTGCACCCGTCAAACGTCGACGGCCTCTTGGGCGTCATGGACGACCTGCTGGCAGACGGCAACTCCGTGGTGGTGGTCGACCATGACGTGCGCGTGCTTCGTCACGCCGACCACCTCATCGAGATCGGCCCCGGGTCGGGCTCCGAAGGCGGCACCGTCATTGCGCAGGGAACGGTCGACGAGGTCGCGGCAAGCCCGGCCTCGCGCATCGCGCCCTACCTCTCGGGCGAGAAGTGCGTCCGCGTGCGAGACCGCGCGACCGAGGAGACCGCCTTTGAGCAGGGCGTCATTCACCTCGAGACGGGTGCCATCCACACCGTGCGCCCGCTTGTGGTGGACGTGCCGCGCGGCCGTCTCACCTGCGTGACCGGCGTGTCGGGCTCGGGCAAGACCACGATGGTGCTCGAGGGCCTGGTGCCGGCGCTCAAGGCGTCCATTGCGGGCGAGCGTCTGCCATCCCACGTGAGCGATATCGCCGCCGAGGGCATCCGCCGTGCCAACCTCATCGACTCCACACCCATTGGTGCCAACGTGCGCTCGACGGTCGCCACCTACTCGGGCGTCCTGGACGACCTGCGCCGCGCCTATGCGGCGACCCCTGCGGCCAAGGAGGCCGGCCTCAAGGTGGGGGCCTTCTCGTACAACACGGGCAAGCTCCGCTGCCCCACCTGTGACGGGACCGGCCAGATATCGCTTGACGTGCAGTTCCTTCCCGACGTCGACATCATGTGCCCCGACTGCCGCGGGTCTCGCTATGCGCCGGAGGCCTATCGAGTGACGCGCGTGCCCAAGGGGGCCGCGGGCGAGGGCTTCTCGCTTCCCCAGGTGATGGCCATGACGGTGGACGAGGCCCTGGGTGCCGTGGCCGACGTGCGGCCCGCCCGCGCCAAGCTCCAGACCCTTTCCGACCTGGGCCTGGGCTACCTCACGCTGAGCGAGGCGACGCCGGCGCTCTCGGGTGGCGAGGCCCAGCGCCTCAAGCTGGCAAGCGAGATGGGCCGCGACCAGCGCGACGCCCTCTTCGTCTTTGACGAGCCAACCATTGGCCTGCACCCGCTCGACGTTGAGGTGCTGCTGGGCGTGCTCCAGAGCCTGGTGGAGAACGGCGCCACGGTGGTGGTGATCGAGCACGACCTCGACATGATCGCCAACGCGGACTGGGTCATCGACATGGGCCCGGGTGGCGGCGAGGCGGGCGGCCGCATAGTGTGCGCCGGCACGCCGGAGGACGTCGCCGCCTGTCCCCAGAGCATCACCGGCCGCTACCTTGCCGAGGAGCTTTAAACCTGACATTGGGGACGGTTCTTTTTGACAGGTTTTGAGCCTCGAGGCTCAAAACCTGTCAAAAAGAACCGTCCCCAAT
>SUUD01000190.1 GCA_015062715.1 Olsenella sp.
CTGGGCGACGTGCAGGCCGTGGAACTCCTCGATCTGGCAGGCGGCCAGCTCGAGCGCGGAGAGGAACTCGGGGTCGACGGCGTCGCGGGCTGCCGCCACGACCTCGTCGGGCACGCAGAAACCCGCGGGGCACGAGCCGTCGAAGCGCAGGGTGTACTCGCGGACGGCCTCGTCGCCACGGGCGCGCACGTCGTCCACGATGGCGGCTGCCGCGTCCATGACGTTGCGCGGCAGCGCCCCCGAGCGGTGCAGGTCGTCGTTGCTCAGCTTCTGGCCGGCGGCCAGCGTGACGGTTCTCATTCGCCTTCTCCCTTCGAGACGGACTCCAGGCGCTGCGCAAGGTCGCGCACGCGCCGGTCGCAGCGGTAGGCGGCGGGCCCCGCGAAGAAGCGCGCCGTGCACTCCATGACGTCGTCGACGACGACGAGGTCGTTCTCCCTGAGCGTGGTGCCGGTGGCGGTGATGTCGACGATGCGGTCGGCGATGCGCACGATCGGCCCCAGCTCGATGTTGCCGTGCAGGGCCACTATCTCGACCTGGCGGCCGATGCGGTCGTAGTGGGCCTGGGTGATGCGGGGGTACTTGGTGGCCACGCGCTCGGTGCCGCGCCAGGCATAGGCGCGGTCGGCGGCGCCAGCCGCGTCGGCGGGCTCGGCCACGACGAAGCGGCAGCCACCGTAGCGCAGGTCGACGAGGGTCAGCAGGTCGACGTTGGCCTCGAAGAGCGAGTCGGACCCGCAGATGCCGCAGTCGGCGCCGCCCAGGGCCACGAAGGCCGGGGCGTCCTGGGCGCGCACGATGATGTACTCGACGTCATCCGCCTGGACGATGAGCTTGCGCCCGGGCTCGCGCAGGTCGTCGACGGGGAGGCCGGCCGCCTCGAGGACGCGGACGCTGTCCTTGAAGAGCGAGCCCTTGGGCACGGCGATACGCAGGCGGCGGGAGCCGTCGGTGACGGGCACGGCGATGCCCGAGGCGCCGCGCTCCCCCAGCGCCTCCTGCAGCCGCTCGAGCGACAGGGCGAAGCCGCAGGCGGCGACGCCCGGCATGCCCATGTTGGCGAGCACGGCGTCGTAGCGGCCGCCCGAGCCAATGCCCGCGGCCACGCCGTCGACGTACGCCTTGAACACGATCGAGGTGTAGTAGTCGAACGAGTTGATGATCGAGAGGTCAAGCGAGAGGTGCCCCTCGACGAGGCCCGCGGGAAGCGCCGCGAGGAGGTCCCGCAGCTCGGCGGTGCCACGCTGCGCGCCCGGGACGCCGGCCGCCTCGAGCAGGGCGTCCATCTCGTCAATGGCGTCGGGTCCCCCTGACACGCGGGGCAGGCGCGAGATGGCGCGGGCCACCGCGGGCTCCAGGCCGGCGGAGGCCACGAGCCCGTCCAGGGCGACGAGGTCGGACTGGTGCACCAGCGCCAGCGCCTCGTCGCGGAAGGCCGCGGAGGGCGCCCGGCAGTCGAGCAGGGCCTTGAGCGGGACGACCGACCCCATCACGACGTGCCAGCCCTCGATGCCCAGTGCCGCGAGGGCCTCGGAGAGCAGCGTCAGGACCTCGACCTCGGCGAGCGACCCGTCGCGCCCGATGTGCTCCACGCCCAGCTGGGTGAACTGACGGGGCTGGCCGCGCAGGGACGCCTGCTCGCGCACGACGGGCGCGGCATAGCGCAGGCGCGCGGGCAGCTCGCCCGCGGATATGCGCGAGGCGGCGAGGCGCGCGACGGGGAGCGTGACGTCGGGGCGCAGCATGAGCATGTGCCCGTCGGAGTCGAAGAGGTGGAAGGGCGAGCCCTTGATGCGGCCGCCGCGCTCGAGCTCGGAGCGCACCTCCATGAGCGGGGTCTCGATGGGGAGGTACCCCCGTGCCGAGAACGCCGCGCGCACGGTGTCAGAGATGCGCTCGCGTGCCACCGCCTCTTCGGTGAGTATGTCTCGAAAGCCTCGCGGCGTCCCTGCCATGGATCCTCCCGTTTGTCGTGTCAGCCCATGGTACCCGAACGAGGGGCGGCACCCCGCCCCTCTCGCAAGCTGTTAACCATTGGGTGTCAAATCGCTTTACTGCAGTAAAGTATACCACGATGCTTTATTGCAGTAAAGCATTCATCCCATTGACACATGTGACGTCCGAGGCCCAGCGGTCCACGTTGCGCCTGAGGTGGCCGTGGGCCTGCGCCGAGGTCATCGACGCAAAACGCGACCACCCTCCCTGGCGCGGGAGGGTGGTCGAGAGCGGCGTGAGCTGTGTCGGGAGCCTAGCCACCGAGGTAGGCCTGCTGGACGCGCGGGTCGTGCAGGAGGTCGGACGCTGGCCCCTCCATGGAGACCTCACCGGTCTCGAGCACGTAGGCGCGGTCGGCGATGGAGAGCGCCATGCGGGCGTTCTGCTCGACCAGAAGGATGGTGGTCCCCTGCTCGTGGAGCCTGGTGATGATGTCGAAGATCTCCTTGACCAGGATGGGCGCCAGGCCCATCGACGGCTCGTCGAGCATGAGGAGCTTGGGCTTGCTCATGAGGGCGCGGCCCATGGCGAGCATCTGCTGCTCGCCGCCCGAGAGGGTGCCGCCGCTCTGCCAGCGGCGCTCGTCGAGGCGGGGGAAGCGCTTGAAGACCAGGTCCATGGTCTCCTTGGCCTCGGCGTCCTTGCGCGTGAAGGCGCCCATCTCGAGATTCTCGCTCACCGTCATGCCGGTGAAGATGCGCCTGCCCTCGGGGCACATGGCGATGCCGCGCGAGACCATCTTGTGGGCGGGGACGCCCACGAGGCTCTCGCCCTCGAACTCGATGGAGCCCGACGTGGGGTGCAGCAGGCCGCACACCGTGTTGAGCGTGGTTGACTTGCCAGCACCGTTGGCGCCGATGAGGGTGACGATCTCGCCCTCGTTGACCTCGAACGAGATGCCCTTGACGGCATGGATGGAGCCGTAGTGGACGTTAAGGTCGCGGACCTCGAGCATGGCCATGCTACTCCTCCTCCTGCTTGCCGAGATACGCCTCGATGACCTGCGGGTTTGCCTGGATCTGCTCGGGAGTGCCCTTGGCGATGATCTTGCCGAAGTTGAGCACCGCGATGCCCTCGCAGATGCCCATGACGAGGTCCATGTCGTGCTCGATGAGCATGATGGCGATCTGGAAGTCGTCGCGGATCTTGCGGATGTTCTCCATGAGCTCGGCCGTCTCGGACGGGTTCATGCCCGCGGCGGGCTCGTCCAGGAGCAGCAGCTTGGGGTTGGTCGCGAGCGCGCGAACGATCTCGAGGCGGCGCTGGGCGCCATAGGGCAGCGACCCCGCGACGTCGTCGGCGTTGTCGGCCATGTGGAAGACGTCCAGGAGCTCCAGCGAGCGGTCGTGGAACTCCTTCTCGGAGATCCAGTGGCGCGGGAGGCGGAACATGCCGCTCCACATGCCGCAGTCGATCTGGTTGTGCAGGCCGATGCGGACGTTCTCCTCGACGGTGAGCGAGTCGAACAGGCGGATGTTCTGGAAGGTGCGGGCGATGCCCTCGCGGCTGACGCGGTCGGTGGTCATGCCGGCGGTGTCGACGCCGTCGAGCATGATGGTGCCGCGCGTGGGCTGGTAGACCTTGGTGAGCAGGTTGAAGACCGTGGTCTTGCCCGCGCCGTTGGGGCCGATGAGGCCCGCGATCTCGGTCTTGCCCACGGTGAGGTTGAAGTCCTCCACCGCGTGCAGGCCACCGAAGTCGATGCCCAGGTGGCGGCACTCGAGGACGGTCTGGCCCTCGTCGCGCTCGGGGATGATGTAGTCGGTCACGAGCGGCACCATCTTGGTGCGCTCGCGCCTTGGCTTGGGGGCCCCGGCGCCGGCGCTCGCGGCACTCTGGGCCTTGTAGGTTCCCTCTTCCCTAGCCATTGTCGACACCTCCCTTCACGGGTGACGCGGGTGCGCCCTTGCGCCGCCCGCGCATTCGCCCGGCGGCGTCGCGCAGGCGCTCGCGAAGCATCCGGTTGTTCGAGACGAGCATCACGGCGATCAGCACGATGGCATAGATGAGCATGCGGTAGTCGCCGATGAAGCGGAGCTTCTCGGGAAGCACGACGAGCAGGGATGCGGAGATGATGCCGCCGCGGATGTTGCCCATGCCGCCCAGGACCACGAAGACCAGGATCAGGATCGAGGTGTTGAAGTCGAACTTCTTGGGGACGATGGCCGTGTAGTTCATGGCATAGAGGGCGCCCGCCATGCCGGCAAGCACCGCCGAGACCACGAAGGCCATAAGGCGGTACTTGGTGGTGTTGATGCCCACGCTCTCGGCGGCGATGCGGTTGTCGCGCACGGCCATGATGGCGCGGCCGCTGCGGCTGTTGACGAGGTTAAGCACCACGAACAGGGTGAACAGGACGAGCAGG